>CAZLSW010000075.1:0-14460 GCA_964562375.1 uncultured Muribaculaceae bacterium
AAGAATTAACACGAATTTCCATAATGAAACGCTATCAGCATTAGTGTAAATTATAGAGCGTAAGCTCTTTAAATATTATTAGAATCGCAGTTAACTTATTGTTGTTCATTAGTGTTAATTCGTGGTTTCATAACTTGAGAAAGTTGAACTAACAACTAACAACTAAAAACTAAAAACTAAAAAATGCTCGTCCGTCCCAAAAAAGCCCTTGGCCAGCACTTCCTGAAGGATTTGACTGTCGCCCGCCGCATCGCCGACACCCTCAGCGACGCCGTCGGCATGCCCGTGGTGGAAGTGGGTCCCGGCATGGGCGTGCTCACGCAATTCCTTCTGTCCCAGGGCCATCAAGTGACCGTCGTGGAGATCGACCAAGAGAGCGTCGACTACCTCAAGCGCGAGTATCCCGAGCTCGACGGCCACATCATCGAGGGCGACTTCCTGAAGATCGACCTCGCCCAACTCTTCCCCGGCGAAAAGTTCTGCGTGATAGGCAATTACCCATATAATATCTCCTCGCAGATATTCTTCCATATCCTCGAGTACCGCGACCTGATTCCCGAAGTGTCGGGAATGTTGCAACGCGAGGTAGCCGAGCGACTTGCGTCGCCTCCGGGCAAAAAGGCCCGCGGCATCCTCAGCGTGCTGCTGCAAGCGTGGTACAAGGTCGAGTACTTGTTCACCGTCGACGAGAACGTGTTCAACCCGCCTCCCAAGGTAAAGAGCGGTGTGGTGAAGCTCACCCGCAACGACGTGAAAGATCTCGGCTGCGACGAGGCCCTGTTCAAAACCGTAGTCAAAACCTCATTCGGCCAGCGCCGCAAGACGCTGCGCAACTCCCTACGCGGCTTGTTGCCTCCGGGGAAGAACCTACCCGATGACCACCTCGCCTCATTGAGGCCCGAACAGCTCTCGGTAGAGCAGTTCATCGAGTTAACCAACCAGGTATCTTCCCTCCGCAACCAATCATCACCGCAATGAAGGAATACACTCCCGAATATTTAGAGCACATTCGTCACATCATCCAGGCAGGCGACACCGAGGCCGCCCGCCGCGAGTTGGATACCCTCCACCCGGCCGACATCGCCGAGCTGTACCAGAATCTGGACCTCGAGGAGGCGGAGTTCCTCTACAAGCTGCTCGACGACGACACAGCGGCCGACGTGCTGATGGAGCTCGACGAGGACGACCGCCGCAAGCTGCTGCGCGACATGCCGGCCGAGGAGATCGCCAAACAGGTGATCGACCACCTCGACACCGACGATGCCGTCGACATCATCCAAGAGCTTGACGAGGAGGACCGTGACGAGATCCTCTCCCACATCGGCGACACCGAGCAGGCCGGCGACATCGTCGACCTGCTGCAATACGACGAGGACACCGCCGGTGGCTTGATGGGCACCGAGATGATCGTGGTCAACGAGAACTGGTCGATGCCCGAGTGCATCAAGCAGATGCGCCTACAGGCCGAGGATATGGACGAGATCTATTACGTCTACGTCGTTGACAACGACGACAAGCTCAAGGGAGTGTTGCCGCTAAAGAAGCTTATCACCCACCCCTCGGTGTCGAAAATCAAGCATGTGATGGAGACCGATCCCGTGGCCGTGAAGGCCGACACGCCTATCGACGAGGTGGCCCTCGACTTCGAGAAATACGACCTCGTGGCGATGCCCGTGATCGATTCAATCGGCCGATTGGTGGGACGTATCACGGTCGACGACGTGATGGACCAAGTGCGTGAGGATCAGGAGCGCGACTACCAGTTGGCCTCCGGTCTTGCCACCGACGTCGACACCAGCGACTCGATGTGGCAGCAAGTGCGCTCCCGCGCGCCGTGGCTGTTGATAGGCGTGGCTGGCGGATTGTGCAACTCGCTGATTCTCGGCAACTTCGAGACGGGATTCGCCACCAATCCCGCGATGGCGCTGTTCATTCCCCTGATTGGCGGCACTGGCGGCAACGTGGGTATCCAGTCATCGGCTATCGTGGTGCAAGGCCTGGCCAACGGCTCGATGGACATCAAGAACACGGGCAAGCAGTTGCTGAAGGAGTTCTCGGTGGGTATCTTGAACGCCTGCCTGATCGCAGCCGTTGTATTCACTTATAATCTGTTTTCGCTTGGGGGCAAGCAAGTTACGACGATCGCCGTATCCTTGTCGCTGTTTGCCGTGGTGCTGTTCGCGTCGCTGTTCGGCACATTGGTGCCGTTGACCCTGGAACGCTTCAAGGTCGACCCGGCCTTGGCCACCGGCCCGTTCATCTCAATCACCAACGACATCATCGGCATGGTCATCTACATGACCATCTCCTCGGCACTTCTCTCGGCCTTCGGCCTCTACGTCTGAGTCAGTGCACAATGCACATTTCACAGTGCACATTTCACAGTGCACAATTCACAATTTGGCATTCCATCGCACGAGATGCAACTTTTTGCCTCCCGAATGAACGGAGATTGAAAGCCGTCTTATTATTTTCCCCTAAAAGAGGAAAGAAATTGCCCTTATTTTCATCGAAAAGAGGAAAATAATGAGTATATTTGTCCCCAAATAAAGGAAAAGAATGATGAAAAAGGATCTCTTTAAACATTTAATCGCTAAGAATCAGGCGGATATGCCTTATCAGGTTATAGATCGTGATGAAGCGCTACCGGTGGAGAAGAAGAAGATCATCACTGTGCCAGGCGTGAGACGCTGCGGAAAGTCAAGCGAGATGAAAATCGCTATTAATAGCCTGATGCGTCTCGGCGTCCCCAAAGAGCGAATCCTTTGGATGGGATTTGACGACGAGCGATTAATGCCGTTACAACAGGACGATTTTGACGACATTATACGCGCCTACATGGAGATGTACCCCGACGTTGATCTCCAATCGATTTACATCTTTTTTGATGAGATACAATTGGTAAAAGGGTGGGAGTACTTTGTGCTTAGGCTTTACAAATCCTACTGCCAGAACATATTCATTTCGGGTAGCAACGCCTCGATGCTTTCCACGGAATTGGTATCGGCCCTCCGCGGCTATCCCCTGGAGTACAAGGTATATCCTTTATCCTTCCACGAATATTGCCGCTTCTTGGGTATACCCACTGAAGGATGGTTGGAAACCACTCAAGTGAAAGGGAAAGTTGCTTTCGAAGAATATGTTTCAGCCAGCGCCTTTCCCGAGGTGGTGCTGGAAAGTAATCCTGGTGATAAAGTCAAAATTCTACAAGGCTATTACGACACCATGCTGCTCAAGGATGTAGGGGAACATTACGGCATCTCCAACCTAAAAGTGTTGCGGTATCTGGCCAAGCGCCTGATGGGTAACCTTTCCAAGCCTACCTCCATAAACGCGATTTACAATGACATAAAATCGCAGGGATTGGCAGTGTCACGCGACGACCTCTACGACTGGACCGATAACTTATGTAACATCTTCTTGTTCTTTAAGTTGCCACAATTCACCAAATCACTTAAAACCAATCCACGGCGGCTTAACAAAATATACTGCGTTGACAATGGATTGCGGCAAGCCGTCCTGGCCCCTCTAAGCGAAGACAAAGGTAAATTACTGGAGAACAGCGTGTATCTCCAACTCCTTCGTAAGTTACAACCATTTGAACATCTCTCTTATTTCAAGGGAGAGAAAGAATGTGATTTTGTGGTTCAACGGGAGGACACGGTCACTCAACTCATGCAAGTAACATGGGATCTCTCCAAGGAGGGCACTCGGCAACGCGAGATAGACGGGCTCCTGGAAGCGTCCCGAGCAACCCACTGCGACAATATGGTAATTATCGACAATGAGTTGGAGGAAACAATTTCTCTTCCCGGCAACCGTTCAATCCGCGTGATTCCAGCCTACAAATGGTTTTTGGGCTGGGATTAGCGGGAGAAGTAGATGTGGCGGAGCCAATAGGCCAGCATGGGGTCCTGAAAGGTGATGACGCCACCGTTTACATCTATGATGTCGCGCTTGACAAGCGTTTCACGGCAGCGATACATGGCCGTGGACGACGTGAAATGATAGCGACGCAATGTGGCGGTGGTGGTGAGTCCCTGAGCATCCTCGACAATCGCTCGCAATAAGTTGATTTGCTGATTGGTAAGGCCTTCCGTTATATTGGAAAACAACAGGGATAGCTGCTCGATCAACGCGCGGTGGGAATCCTCAACAATGGTTAAGTCACAAGTGCACTGTGTGCGCAGCCAGGCGATTTGGGCCAACTGCTGGGAATAATACGGGTGGTTATCGGTTAGCTCTAAAAGCCTGCCAACCGCTTGCAAATCAATTTCTTTTCCAGTGGCTCGAAATCTCTCAACTATAAAATCGGCCATGTAATTTTGAGGGACTTTGTCCAAAAACATTAAATCGCCAAACTTATAGAGCGGTTTCGACGCATCGGCGAACACCTCAAGTAGCATGTGACGCTTGCTTCCATAAAGGCAGTAGGCCACGCCTTGATGGAGCTGCCAGTGGGAACGTAAACGTCGTTGAAAGTAATCGGGATCTGAGAAATTGGCGATATTTTGAAACTCGTCGATGCATATCACAACCTTAAACCCTCGCTCTTGTGCTATTTTCTCGGGAAGGTCGAGGATTTCATCTATGTTTTCCTTGGCTCTACTCCAGTCAAGTTCTATCGAGATTTCATTGCCTGGCTCGGCGCCGAACACTACCTTTGGAAGGACTCTTGTAAGGAACCGTTTAGCCACATCTACAGCCTCATCCCAACGTGTTGAAGTGGCTTTCAAAACCGAAGTAGCCAATAACGTGAAAAATTCGCTTTCGCTCCTCACATTGAACAGGTCGATGTGACACACTCTTACGTCTTTGTCCACTTCCATGGCCGCTTTGGCCGCTTTGTGAACGAGCGAACTCTTTCCCCATCTACGCGGAGAGATTATCATGGTGTTGATCGACGAGCGAAAGTTGTTGACCAGATGGGTTGTTTCCTTCTGGCGATCAGTGAAATTGTCGCCCGTGGCGAGGCGGCCATATACGAATGGTGTTTTCATGCCACAAAATTAATAAACAAAATTTGTATACACAAAAAATGTGTATACAAATTTTGTTTATTATGGAAAGGGATGGATTAGCGGATTACCTTGCGGGCCTCGGAGCCGTTGACCTCGATGATGAGGCCTGAGGGAGCTGCAAGTTGTTGGCCCTGAAGGTTGTAATAGCGGGTGGGACCGTCGGTGGTGCAGATGCGGTCGTCAGTGCCAAGGGAACCTACGCCCAGGGCTTCGTTGTCGTAAACTACATTGAACGCGGGCAGGTCGATGGTGTCCTCGTCGCCGTTGGAGCCGCTAAGAGCGAAGGCCACTGAGGTGAGTTTGATAGGATAAATGGCCACGTCGGCAGTATCGAGATAGTCGGCGAAGTCGAAGGCTATGGTTGATTCCGGACCAGCCTCTATGGCGTCGGAGGCCAGGGTGAGGCGGTGGCCGAGATTATCGGCGATAGTAATGCTCACCTTCTTAAGGGCGTTAGCATGGGGTTGCACTCGCATGTTCAATCCCACGGGGAGCGACCATAAGTAATAATCCTCGACGGGCGATATAGTTACCTGCGGGCTACGGGTAGAGGTAATCTTGTAATTAAGTATAGCACCGTAATCGATTCCCGACTCAAAAAACAAGTCGCCAGAAGCGCCGGCACCCGAGAAATTCCATCCCAAACTGCTCATCCACAAGTTGGTGTAGGGCGCTTTGGGGATCTCGATGGTGACGTTAAGGGTGGCGGTTTCCTCGCCCATCACGCCGGTGATGACGCATTGGCCGTTGCTTTGACCTGTGACAACGCCGTTTTCGTCAACTTTGGCCACCTCGCTGTCCGATGAGCTCCACGACAGGATCTTGGCGTCAACGGGGATCACGTGCAAGCCAGTATTAGCTTGAATCTCGATGGGGTACTCGCGGCGGTCGTCGAGAAGGACGCTCTCAAGGCGGGTAGCAAAGGTGCAATCGTTGTCGACATACACGGGTACTGAGGCGGTAAGGCCGTTGTAGGTGGCAGTAAGGGCGTGCAGGCCGTCGCCCGTGATGCGGATGCTCACGCCGTCGTTAACCACGGTGCCAAGGGCCTCGGGAGCCGACAGCTCGTAAGTGGTTAGGGAATCGGTGACCATCACGCCGTACTGGTTGAAACCGAGGATACGCGGTGTATAGGTACCCCAACGGGGAAGGCGGGCGGTCCAATCGGCAAACTGTATCTCGGTTATCTCCGAGTCCTTCCAGTCGGCCTCGATAGTGGCGAATATGGCGTTGCCCACTGAGCGCTCGTTGCCGTCGGAGCCCACGTTCATCACGCCAAACGCGCGGGTGTAAAGCGTTGAGGAGCCACCGCCGTCGAGGTTAACGCCCTCAGCTGCGCCAGCAAACTGGAGGATGGTGCCAAGGGCCTTGGTGCGCACGCCGTCGGAGATTGCCGAGCGGCCGTCAACCACCATCATGATAATGGAGTCGCCCGTGGCCGACACGCCGATGCCGGTGCGGGGATGGAGGGCGGAGGCGTCGGTACGCTCGCTCTCCGAGTCGAGCACGTCGCCGGCCTCGTTGGTCTTGGGGTTGCCCGAAACCACCTGGCGGGGGTAGATACGCTCGCCGTTGAGCAGGATTTTTTGGTCCATGGTGATGACGTCGCCCACGTGTAGCGACTTGAGGAAATCGGTGGCGCCGATATTGCAGTTGCTGTTGGTGTTGTTACCGCGAGCGAAGAGCACGTAGCCGTCGGAGGGGATCTCAACGTCGCCCTGCTCAATGGGCTCAGAGGTGATCTCCATACGCCAGCTCTCACCCGAAATCATCTGGTCGCCCTCCACCACCTTGGCGGTGCAGGTTACGGCGTCGTCATAGTCGGTTTGGTTGGTGACTCCATACCAGCGAGGTGTGTAAAGGGTGATGCCGCTGCTCACTGAGGATGAGCAGTTTACGCCACGGAAGAGAGCGACGTTGTCACCCAGGGTGGCAGTGCCCGAGTAGTAGCTCAAGCGACCCACGCGGGCAACGCCGTCGCGGTCGAACGAGAACTGATACTGGGAGTTGGCGGTCTTGTACACTTCACCGTCGACAGTGCACATCGTGGTGGGAGTGCCGATCTTGGAGGCGCCGTTGGAGGCGTTGCCCGAGGTGGTGTAGAAATCGCCGTTGGTGCCACCGAAGTATAGCACCTGGTCGGTGGTCTTGCGGGTAGCCATGGTGGAGGTTTTCTCGTTGCCGGCCACCTTGTCGGTAGCGCATACGGCGCGCATCGACACGCCCGGGGCACGCTTGTCTACCGTCAAGTAGTGGACACGCAATTTCTTGGTGCCCGAGGTGAGTTTAAGTTGGGTCACGGTGGTGCCGGGGCCGCATTTCATGTAGGCCAACGTGTCGACATCGTAGACTGTGCCGAGGATGTCGATCGTGGTTGAAGCCGAGAGCGCAAGCGAGGCACCCAGGGCCAAGGATAGGGTTAATAGCTGTTTTTTCATGATTATGTTGGTTATATTAGGTTATTCGATGAAGTGGTCACCGGTTTCGCGGACGATCTGCTCGTAGTAGCGTTTGTCGGTGTAGCCAGGGAACGTGGGGTATATTGGCTGGCCGTATTCCGAATAGATGAACTTGCCCTGGTCGTCGACCTTTTTCATGTTTCCGTCAAGGAATTTCACGAAGAGGAAGTCGCCCAGCTGCTTGTAGGCCGTGGTGGCTTTTTTAGCCCAAAGGTTGGCCAATTCTTGCGTCAACTCGGCGCGCATCTCAGGCTCGAAATCGCCGAACTGCTCCAAAGCGACCTTGACGTCGACAGCGATGCTGTCCTCCAAGGCCGACTGCACGCGGCGAATGTCGGGAATCATCAGCGAGTAGCGGTTATATGCCTGATTAGCAACGTAATTGTTCACCCAGAAGTTGGAAGTCCACGAAAGGGTGTTCATGTCGCCATTGCCGTGGGCAAGCTCATGGGGAGGGGTGGCGACGTTGCAGAAGATGGGCAGGTAGACGTTGGTGTTGGCGTCGTCGGTGCCAAACCACAGCAGGCCTTTCATCCCCTCGGGAAACTTCTCATTCAATTGGGCCACGAACGACCAGCCCGTTTGCTGGGTGGCGATTGCGCGCTCGTGGGTGTAGGTCACCGAGTCAACCTCAAAGGTGAGGGGGCGGTAACGGTAGGGCACGTTGAACGGACCTGAGCCAACATCCTTGGTCATATCAAACGGGGTATCCTCGAAATGGTCGCGTATCATCCATTTCATATCGTTGGCTGTCATCGGTTTGTCGGGCTTTACCCACAAGGGCAACTCTTCGCCCTCGCCCTTGGCTGCCCAAGGGAAATAGCGGTCCATATCGGAGTTGAATTTGCGGAAGTAGGCCCATATGCGGGCATCGCAGGTGCGGAATCCCTTCTCGGCGTAGTTGTAATAGGCGCGGGAGAAGTCGAAATCCTCGTCCTTGCCATTGAAGTAGCCGCGCTTACGGGCGAATGAGATCACGTCAGGAGAGTAGAGCGTCTCGGGGTCGTTCAACGGGAAACGGTGGATGCGTGGGAAATTGGCGTGTCCCGAGATGTAGCCGTCGGGTACACGGCGAGCCACCCACACGGCCCCTTTCTCCTGGGGACCTTTGCCAATCATCTCCATGATCCACACCTCGTTAGGGTCGGCGATGGAAAACGACTCGCCCTCCGAGCAGTAGCCGTGCTCCTTCACCAAGTCGGTCATTATCTGGAGGGCTTCGCGAGCGGTTTTAGCGCGCTCAAGAGCGATGTAAATAAGTGAGCCGTAGTCAATTACAGCGGTAGTATCCATCAATTCCAATCGGCCGCCCCAAGTGCTTTCGGCGATCGACACGCCATGCTCGTTGATGTTGCCGATGGTGGAATAGGTTTGACGAGCCTGGGGAATCGCACCTAAGGGCTTTTGGGTGTCCCATTCAATCACCTGTCGCAGGTCGCCCTTGGCGTGCTGGCCTCCGGGGGTGTGGTAAAGCTCGCCGTAAAGGTTGTGAGAATCAGCGGCATAGGTGATCATCACCGAACCGTCCTCGGTGGCTCCTTTGGCCGCGATTAACGATGTACATGCCCACGCGGGAGCGCTAATGGCCACCGCGGCGGCCAATATAATAGTCCTGATATTTTGCACTGTCTAAAATTTAGTTTACAACAATTAAAATGCAAATATAACCAAAATTTGCGGCACTATGACGATTTTTGCTTATTTTTGCACAATCAAGTAAGAATCTCAACCACTAATAAACACTAAAACAGCGTTTTTAATATATTACACCACAAAAATTATTGATATTCAAGTTTCGCAGGTGGAGCAATTTGGCGGTGGAGCCGCTTGACTCTACGTAACCCCATGCTTTAGCTTGGGGCAGAGGATGCGATCCTCCCCCATAAGCTGGGGGTGGCGGAGCCAGCTTTCTATAGTGCTGCGACACTTAAGTGTCGACTTAAAATGACAGGTGGCTCCACCACCACTTGTCCATGGGTTGAGTTGTTGTTTCCGGCCCCAAGCTAAAGCATGGGGTTATGTAGAGAGGTGTGGCTCCGCCACAAGCATTTCCCAACCTGAGAAAGTTGAATTAGTGATAATGTTTGATTTCCTACTTGAGAAAGTTTTATCCTGAAAAGTCACATAGATGAGAAAGATATGTATGATATCGATGGCGGCGGCGGTGGTGGCGATGGGAGCCGGGGCCGAGAATCCCAAGTGGGCCTGGGGGGCCGACGATTCATGGTACACGCAGATGGCGTCGGAAGGGGTCAACCCGGTATATGACACCCAAGGGCAACAAAGCGAGGTGCCAGAATTGCTCGCCGAATACGGGTTTGACGCCATACGCCTGCGCTTATGGGTTGACCCTCAGAACGATATGAACGCCACAGGCGGCTTCTGCAATCTTGAGGACGTTACCGCAAAAGCCTTGAAAGCCACTCAGTTGGGTCAACGAGTTATGATTGATTTCCAATACAGCGACACCTGGGCCGACGCTGGCAACCAGAAAATACCGAAAGCCTGGGAGGATATCACCACCGCCTCGGCCATGACCGAGCAGGTGTACCAATACACCCTCGCTTCGCTTAACTCGCTGAAGGACGCGGGAGTAGAAGTCACTTGGGTCCAAATTGGCAACGAGATCTCCAACGGCATGCTGTTCCCCCTGGCACAATTCGCCATCGACGGCGTGACGACGAGCGAGCGCGTGGACAATTTCATCTCATTCTTCAACGCCGGGGCCAAGGCCGCGCGCGAGGTATTTCCCTCAGCCAAAACCGTTTGCCACCTCAACAACGGATACGACGCCGGGCTCTACCAATGGTTCTTTGGCGAGATCGCCAAGCGTCCGGTGGCCCTCGACATTGACTACATCGGCATGTCGCTCTACCCAATCTCGTGCATGGACTGGGACAAGGGTAGCGACGAATGGTGCCAAACCTCGGCCTGGGCGACCCGCTCCAATCAATGTCTCAACGCCATCACAACGCTGTGGACTCAATTCGGCAAGCGTTTCTTGATATGCGAGACCGGGTTTCCCAACACATGGACGCTTTCGGCCCCGGGAGGAGCATCGGCTTCTCGCTCCGAGATGGAAGCCAAGTGCAACGAGGACGTAAGGGCTTATCTATCTTACTTTTGCCCTCTACTGCAAAGCACAGGCGTGGTGGACGGGATATTCTACTGGGAGCCGGAATGCAACTATTTCCACGACTACTCCATGGGCGCGCTCACCCTTGACAACCGCCCTAACGCGGTGTGGGATTATGTGAGCGAGGTGTCGGATTTCGGCCACGTGGAAACGGTCTCCAGCGACGCCCTCGATGATCGTATCACGTTGATTGACGGCCAAATACACCTTGACGGAGAGCCCTGCGAGGGTCTTATTTTCGACCTTGACGGGGCCGAGAGCGAGGGCCGCGACCCCGGAGTATACATCGTCACCGTCCCAGGCAAGGGATCAGCAAAAGTGTTTGTGCAATGAAAACACGTATACTTTTCCTTATTCTCGCCACGTGCTTGCTCTCGGCATGCCGGCCACGCAACCAGTGGAGGGAAACCAGCGGAAGTGCCTGGAACACAACGTATCACGTCACTTATCGGGCGCCGGTCGACCTGGCCGACTCGGTGATCGCGGTGATGCGCCAAGTGGAATTGTCGCTGTCGCCGTTCAACCCCGAATCGTGCATCTCCCGTATTAACCGCAACGCAACCATGCAAGCCGACTCATTGATACTCAAGGTGTTGCTTGCCTCACAAGAGGTAAATCGGCAGAGCGATGGGGCGTTTGACCCCACGGTTGGGCCGCTGATTAACCTGTGGGGATTCGGCGAACAGGGGCACGGCGCTTGGGAACCCACACAGGAGCAAATCGACTCGGCATTGGCTCTCGTGGGTATCCAGCAATGCTCTATAGATGAACACCTTACCCTAACGAAACCGCATCCTGGCACCACGTTCAACTTCTCGGCTATCACCAAGGGGTTCGGTTGCGACATGGTGGGGGAGATGCTTGCACGCAATGGTGCCACTGATTACATGGTGGAGATCGGCGGCGAAATCGTCGTGAGAGGTTCCAATCCGCGCGGCCACAAGTGGCGCATTATGATTGAGAAGCCCGTCGAGAACGACTCAACCGCTGAGCGCCAAGCCTACGACGTGATTGAGGTAACCGACTGTGGCATAGCCACATCGGGAAATTACCGCAATTTTCACCGTCAGCAGTCGGGGCAGCACGTGGGTCACACGATCTCACCGTCTACTGGCCGTCCAGTAGAGACCTCGGTGCTGAGCGCGACCGTCATCGCCCCCACCTGCATGCTGGCCGACGCCCTCGCCACAGCCTACATGGCCACCCCCTCCACCACCCACCGTTCACCGTTCACCACTCCCAACGGAGTATCAGCCCTACTCATCCTCCCCGACACCGTTATCACCACCCCGGGCTTCCCCTTTACGCATCCACATTGACCCTCAAACAAGGAGCGTGGGCGCCGGCGCCCCCATGCGCCAGCAAGCTCGATTTCATTCGACTTCTGTCGACATAAATCGATTTAAGTCGAGTGAAATCGAACCCGAGGGAATAGCCTGGTGATGGCCGTCCAAGGCCCCCCTAAGGCTGACGCGTGAAGGCTGTCCAAGGCCGGCCCCCTAAGCCTCCTAGAACGTCTTTTTGAATTTGCGGTAGTTGCGGTAGAGTTTGTAGGCCGACTTGGCGATGTCGACGAGCATGTCGCGGTCGCTGTAGCTCTTGGCGCCGGGGTTGTCGACCTGCCTCTGGCACTTGCCTTTGAGGTTGTAGGCGTCGACGCGGGTAGTGTCCGAGGGGCCGAGCTTGATGCATTGGTCGGCAGCCTCGACTGCCTTGCTGTAGTTTTTGAGCTTGTAATGGCATACACCGAGGTTATAGGCCAGGTCGGCCTCCCAGCGGATATTGCCGGCTTGCTCGTAGAGGTCGCGCGCCGAGGCGTAATTGCCGCTATGGAACGCGTCCTCGGCCTGCTCCCACAGCTCATTGCGCCGCTTCTCGGCCTCCTTGATAGACTCATTCACAGGGTTTAGATTGAGATCAAAGAACACTTTGGTCCCTCCAACTGTTTTATCGCGCGCCTCAATCAAGAAATCATAGCCGTAGTCCTCGGCATTGAAAGTGTCGTAGTCGACATACTCATAGTCAGAAACAGGGAATATGATGTCACCATCACCCTTATACATACCACATTTTTCGCCATTCTTCACATAATAAGTATCAAAGGCATGGTATTTGTCTTTTTCACTGAAACTTATATCAGTGAATTGGGGAGGCAAAATCTCACGCCCTTGTAGGTCGCAAACGCCCCGCAGTCCATTCATGCCAACTTCATAATGGTGATCATTATAATTCAGGTCGCATTTGTGATATTTAACAGGTACAATCACCTTCCCCGCCTTGTTGACAACGCCAAACAGATTACCTTTCTTCACCAGATACATTCCATTGCTAAGTTGACTAATAGATTGATAGGTGTCAGGGGCAATTACCTCTTTTCCATTAAGGTCAGCTATACCCGAATAATTGCCTTTCTCCACAAGAAAGTAATTTTCTAGTTTGGTTACAGGCAATGTGTAGCCTCGGTTGGGTTCGATGAGCATTTTTCCATTAGCGTCGTATATACCGTAACCTCCGTCTTCAGAGTAAACTGAGAAACTCCCACTTGAATAGAACACGCGGCTATAGTTGGCTGGAATTAAGGTTTTCCCGCTGGCAGTTTCAATGCCTTGCAAGCCAGTAACATCAGTTACTTCCACATAAGTAAACCCTTCATCGCTTTTTGTCTCTCGCTTTACAGTAGGTTTTTCTTCTTCGATTATATTGCCTTGCAAGTCCTTTAACACATATCCAGCTTGCCCATGCTTGTAACACCATGCTGGAATGCCATTGCGCTCTGTGTAATAGATATTGGAATATTCATCGGAGATGAACTTTTCGATACCCGAGGAGTCGCATATGCCACCTCGATTTCCGATGCACACAGTAAACTCTCCGTTTATCATCAAGCTTGCATAATTATATCGATTAGCAGGCAGCAACACTTTACCGTCCATATCCAAGATGCCATTATACATCCCCTTTATTACCAGAAAATAAGGGATGGAATGGTTCATATAGGTTACATGATCATAGGTATCGGCCGGAACGATAACCTTTCCTTTTGGGTTGCACAAACCTCCAAATCCATCTTTTTGGATTGCAAAGTAGCCTCTCCAATAATGTACAACATCGTATATGCAAGGAATTATTTCCTCGCCACTTGTTGTGTACACTCCTTGGTGATTATCATATTGGGTTACCTCGAAGAAGTCGCCATCTTCAGTCTGGGTTAACGCAACATAGCTATATTTATAAGGTAGTATGAGATGTCCATGAAGGTCGAGCACGCCTTGCTTATTGGCTACGTCGGCAACCATGAAGCGGGCTTTATTATCCTTGTCGGTGAGCATTGTCACCCAATGATCACTTGGAAGCGAGCATAATTGTTGGCCGTTACCATCGAAAAACACTTTGGCATCTTCCGTTTGGCATTCATAAATGCCACCATTGGCCGATATATACTTGTATTGGCATGGGATGATTAGCTTACCGTTAACCTCCACTCCGCGCATTTGGTTTTCATCGGTTATAACAGCGTATGGACTACCATCAGCATGTTTTTTCTCCTCGCGGGATTGGGAGAAGGCGGGGATGGCCAGCGTAAGGGCAAACAGGGTAAAAAGGATATGTCTCATGGCTATATATCTTTTAGTAATATCTGTATTAGAGAGGTGGCTCCGCCACCTGTCATATAATCTGAATCATGCTCTCTACCCCAAGCTAAAGCATGGGGTTACATAGAGAAGGGTGGCTCCGCCACCACCTCCTCGAAGGGCTAACCTCTAACCATTCACCACTAACCATTAACCATTCACCATTAACCACTATTTCTGGAACGCCCGGGCGATGTCGCGGGCGTCGTCGC
>CAZLSW010000076.1:0-14427 GCA_964562375.1 uncultured Muribaculaceae bacterium
CCCACATTATCAAATAATTATGCCACTTTTTTATCCCGAACTGGGGTAAATTGCAAAATTGAAGGCGATGCATTGCAATCTTTCGATTCACGCATGGCTTTTCGACTGCAAATTTCCGTGAAAATCACGCGTTAATGCCGACTGAAATCGGGGGAAATCGGGGGAAATCGAGGGAAATCACTCGTTTATGGCGACTGAAATCGATTTAAATCGACTTATGTCGAATGAAATCACGCGTTTATGGGGGTGTCCCGCCGGCACGGCGGGACTTCCTGCCTAGCTGGGGACTTCCTGCCTAGCTGGGGGGTTCCTGCCTAGATTGGGATGCCATTAACGGGCTCGATTTCAATCGATATCTTTCGATTTCAATCGATTTCAGTCGATCCCCTTGCGAAGCCTTAGAGGATGTCGCGGGTGCCGTTGCAGGCGGGGTAGCGGGGGCAGGACCAGAATTCATGGCCTAGGTTGCGGCCTTTTTGCGCCGTTTTCTTCACCATGCGGGCGCCGCATTTGGGGCATTCGGGTGCGTCGGGGGTGGCGGCTTGGCGGGCTTCGAGGCGCGCGACGGTGAGATTCTCGGTGAAACCGCCCTGCCGGGTGAAGATCTCGGCTTGTTTTTGGAGTTGGCGGTTGAGTACCTGTAGCAGGCGGCCGCCAAGCACAAGGATGGCGTTGGCTATAGCGAATGGGTCGTCAATTTTCAGCCAAGGGTCAAATCGGCTCTTTTGTCGCAGCACATGTGCGGTGAAGTCGCGCAAGAGATTGGGGCCGTAATTGGCTCCCTCGAGGCGCAAGGAGCGGATTTCCTGCCACCGCGGGTCGTTGATTTCCCAAGCCAACTGTCCCTTGCGCATCAAGAAGTTGAGGTAATCGGCGTTGAGTTCGATGAGCGATCCGCGGGCTACATCGGTAAGGCGCATTTCGGTTTCTTTGGATGTTTGGTGGCGAGCGAGGCCCTCGGCGATGTTTGAGCGCACCGATCGGGAGGCCATAAGGATTTGGTCCTTAAGGCGTGCGCAGGGATCGAGGTCGCGGGTGAGGAAGCGTTCGCAAAAGTCTTGGGAGGCAAGTTCAATGATATTAGCGAGAATATAGGAATCCATCCAGAGGTAGCTGGATGGCGACTTGAAATCGATGCTCATGTTTTTAAGGTTGATCGAGGCAAAAGTAGAGGAAAATCTCGGATTGCCAAAATTTTTCTCGATTTTTTCGATTTTTTCGACTGAAATCGAGGGAAATCGGGGGAAATCGAATGAAATCACGCGATTCATTCGACTGAAATCGATTTATATCGACTGAAATCGAATGAAATCACGCGTTAATGGCGACTGAAATCGAATGATATCGATTTAAATCGATTGAAATCACTCGTTTATGGGAGCTGAGGTTAGTGCCAGGAGGGGAAGCGGGGATCCTGGAAGAGGGGGTCGAGGCCGCGGCGGCGCTGGTTGCAGTAGTCGCGGAGGAGCCAAACGGCCAGGGGGCCAAGCACGGCGATGGCCGCGAGGTTGCACAGTGTCATGAGTCCCATCGTCAGGTCGGCCAAGGCCCACACGAAGTCGAGCGAGGCCACCGAGCCGGTCATCACCAGCGCTCCCACCAGCAATCGATAGGCGGTGATCCACCCGCGCCGCGGGGTGATGAACCGCAGGTTGGTCTCCCCGTAATAGTAGTTGGCCACGATCGAGGTGAAGGCGAAGAAAAAGATAATCACGGCCACGAAGGATGAGCCAGCCGACATGCCAAGTTCCTCATCCAACGCCTGTTGCGTAAGGTTGATACCCGAGGCGCCGCAGTCGTAGATGCCCGAGAGGAGGATGATGATGGCCGTGCAGGTGCAGATGATGAGCGTGTCGGTGAAGACGGCGAACGTCTGGATAAGGCCCTGTTTTACGGGATGTGAGACGGATGCCGTGGCGGCGACGTTAGGCGCCGAGCCCTCGCCGGCCTCGTTGCTGAATAGGCCTCGTTTCACGCCCATGATCACGGCCATACCCATGCCGGCGCCGGCGGCTTGGGAAAGTCCCCAGGCCGATTCCCAGATGAGCCGCAGTGCGCCCGGCACGCGGTCGAAGTTGACGATGAGGATGACGATGGCCAGGATGATGTAGGCGATGGCCATGACGGGTACGACGACCTCGCTGACGCGCGAGATGCGCTGGATCCCACCCCAGATGATAACGAGGGTGAGCAGGGTGATGGCCGCGCCGAGCCACCACTCGTCGACGCCCCAGGCGGCGCATGCGGCAGCGGTGATTGTGTTGGCTTGCACCGAGTTAAAGGCCAAACCGAAGGTGACGGTGATCAAGATGGCGAACGTCACGGCCCACCAACGCTTGCCGATGCCGTGGAGGATGTAGTAGGCGGGTCCGCCCATGAACGAGCGCTCGCCCTTCACCTTATATAATTGGGCGAGTGTCGACTCGATGAACGCCGAGGCGGCTCCGAGCAGGGCGATGATCCACATCCACAGTACGGCGCCGGGACCGCCGATGGCGATGGCCGTGGCCACGCCGGCGAGGTTGCCGGTGCCGACGCGCGAGGCGATCGACACGGCGAAGGCTTGGAACGACGAAATCTTGTGGCGGTCGTCAAGCCGGCCTTGGCGGGGGTCGTCGTGCTTCTGGCCGGAGCGGGCGAGCAGTCGCAGCATCTCAGGCAGGAGGCGAATCTGTACGCCGCGGGTAGTGATGGTGAACCACACCGCGGCGGCGAGCAACAGTGCGATGAGCAGGTAGGTCCACAACCAGTCGTTGATGAGGTTTAGCGCATCCATCGTCTTTTTAACATAACGACAACCACAAAAGTTTATTGTCGACTGGAAGGCTTGACCACGAAACGACACGAAAAAATCACAAAAACCGAGAAGTCTGAATTTTCGTGACTTTTTATGTTAGTTTGTGGTTAAAATTGCATAGTTAAAAGGCAGGGGAGAGAAAATTTTGTGGATTGGAAAAAAGTGGTTATCTTTGCCGTCGAAAGAATATGAGCGACCGCCACGAGGGCGGCAAAGAAGGGGTCCCGGCGACAGAAAGTCGGGGTTCTTTTGTTTTTTGTCTATCGTGGAAACCGCTCGGCAGCCTTTCGCGAAAAATGAATATTGTCTTACTTTAAAATCATACGACCATGCCTATCACGTTTATGACCAAGGAAGGTTACAAGAAGAAAATGGAGGAAATCGCTTATCTTGAATCGGTTAAGCGACCCGAGATATCGCGCGCGATCGCCGAGGCCCGCGACAAGGGCGACTTGTCGGAGAACGCCGAATACGACGCCGCCAAGGAGGCCCAGGGCCTGCTGGAGATGAAGATAGCCCAGCTGAAGGACCTGGTGGCCAGCGCCCGCATCATCGACGAGAGCAAATTGAACACCGAGGAGGTGCAGATCATGAACCGCGTGAAGATCAAGGACCACGCGACGGGTGCCACCCTGGAGTACACGATCGTTGCCGACTCGGAGGCCAACCTCAAGGAGAAGAAGATCGCGTCGTCGACCCCGATCGCCCAGGGTCTGCTGGGCCACAAGCTCGGCGAGATTGTCGACATCAAGGTGCCCTCGGGTATCAAGAAATTCGAGATAGTGGAGATTTCATTCTAATCGGCCCCCAAACCCCTGGAGCGGGGGCTTTTAGATAGCCCCGTTGATCCTTTAATCCTTTCCTCCTTTAAAGATTTAAAGCATTAAAGCATTAAAGCATTAAACTGAAAACTGAAAACTGAAAACTGAAAACTTCCCGTTATGGCAAGCATATTTTCCAAGATAATCGCTGGGGAGATCCCCTGCTACAAAGTGGCCGAGGACGACAAGCATATCGCGTTCCTCGACATCAACCCCGTCGCCCCGGGGCACACGCTGGTGGTGCCCAAGCGCGAGGTAAGCTATATCTTCGACATGGACGACCAGGAATTGGCCGAGTTTAACATCTTCGCCAAGCGCGTGGCCAAGGCTCTTGAGAAGGCCATCCCGTGCAAGCGCATCGGTATGACGGTGATTGGCCTGGAGGTGCCCCATGCCCATATCCACCTGATTCCCATCAACGTGGAGGCCGACATGGCGTTCAACAAGGAGCGCCCGCAGGTTGACAAGACCCTGATGCAAGCCATCGCGACGAGCGTCGCCAAGGAGTTTGTGTAATGGAAGGCATAGTTAGCCCGTCCAAGGGCGGCCGCCCCAGCGCACCGATTGGCGTATTTGATTCGGGGTACGGCGGGTTGACCGTGCTCAAGGAGATTATGCGCGTGTTGCCCGAGCAGGAGTACCTGTACCTTGGCGACAACGCGCGTGCTCCCTACGGCACGCGGTCGTTCGACATCGTGTACCGGTTCACCCTTGACGCGGTGAAATACCTGTTCAATCAGGGGTGCCGACTGGTGGTGCTGGCGTGCAACACGGCGTCGGCCAAGGCGTTACGCAATATCCAGATGCTCGACCTGCCCAAGATAGACCCCGAGCGGCGCGTGCTCGGCGTAATCCGCCCCACGGTGGAAAAACTGCCCCAACTCACACGCAACGGCCACATAGGCGTGCTAGGTACCCCTGGCACCATCCAGAGCCAGAGCTACGACCTTGAGATTCAGAAATTTTTCCCGCAGTACACCGTCACAGGCCACGGTTGCCCGATGTGGGTGCCGCTGGTGGAGAACCGCGAGGCCGACACCCCGGGTGCCGACTATTTTGTGGAGCAGGAGATACGGCGGCTGATGCGCAAGGACCCCGAGATCGACACCATCATCCTTGGTTGCACCCATTATCCGTTGCTGATCGACAAGATTCGGCAATACGTGCCCGAGGGAGTCAGGATCGTCCCCCAGGGGGAGATTGTGGCCGAGTCGCTGAAGGAGTATCTGGAGCGGCATCCGGGATTAAGTGGGATGTCGGGCCGTGTCGGCCCGACAGAAACTGTCCCGCCGACACGGCGGGACGTCCAGCCTAACGTCACTTACCTCACTACCGAGAGCGCCGAGCGCTTCGGCGACATGGCGTCGCTCTTTTTGGGCAAGCCGGTTAAAGCTCGACGCGTCGAGCTTTAACTAAAAGGCAAGAGGCAAGAGGCAAGAGGCAAGAGTAGATGATGAAACGAGCGTTGAGCAAAGAAGAGGCGTGGGCTCGGGCCGAGCGAATGTGTTCGGCGAGCGAGTATTCGCTGTGGGAGATGCGGCGCAAGCTTGCGTCGTGGGGCGTCACGTCGCGCGACGCCCGGGAGATCCTGGAATACCTGGTCGACGAGCGCTACATCGACGACGCTCGCTTCGCGCGCAACTACGCGGCCGAGAAGCTCGAGCAGAGCCGCTGGGGGGCGCGGAAGATTTACGCGTCGCTCCGCGCCAAGGGGATTGACCATGACACGACCCAGGAAGCGCTGGGTGAGCTGGATTCTGAGCTTTACGACCGGGTGATGGTGGAGCTGATAGAGGCTAAGGTCGCTGCGGTAGGCGGTGATGATGGCAGTCCAAGGCCGGCCCCCAAAGGGCTTACGTATCCTGAGAAAGTGAAGATCGCGCGGTTTATGGGTCAGCGCGGGTTCGACCCCTCCACAACCATGAAACTTTTGAATAATGTTTAAATTTTATAGACCACAAAATGACACGAACAAGCACAAAAAATTTTTTGTGTCCCTTTTGTGTCCCTTTTGTGGTCAAAAAGATCATTAACCCCCCATATTAATGTCCATAAGTGGTTTCTAAAGTATTGATATGAAGTGGATTAGGGAGCTAGTGGATGTGGTGTATCCGCGGGTGTGCGGGGTGTGCGGGGTGACCCTTGTGGCCGGGGAGGAGCACGTGTGTTTGGCGTGCCTGATGGCGATGCCGCGCACGGGTTACCATGGCGACCAATTGACGCTGGCGTGGGAGCGGTTGGCGTCGCCGTCGGTGCCGATCGAGCGCGCGGCCGTATGGTTCCACTACCACAAATCCACGCCCTACGCCCGGCTTATTCATCGCGCGAAATACAATTCCCAGCCCGAGCTATGCCACTGGCTTGGTGCCACTTACGCCCGCGAGCTGATGTCGACGGGCTTTTTCGACGGCGTGGAAGTGTTGATGCCCGTGCCGATGCATTGGTGGAAACGGTTGCGCCGCGGCTACAACCAGGTCGAGGAGATAGCTCGTGGCATCTCCCGCGCCACGGGGATTCCTGTTTCCGATGACTTAAAGGCCATCCGTCGTCACTCGACGCAGACGCGTAAGGGGGCGTTCCAGCGCTGGGTGAACGCGCAGAATACATATGTGCTTGAAAATGAGGGGAGATATGTGGGGAAGCATGTGCTTGTGGTGGATGACGTGATCACGACGGGGGCCACGACGCTGGCCAGCTGCGCGGCGATACATGCGGGGGCTCCCACGGCACGGTTATCGGTGCTTGCGCTGGCGCTCGCACACAAATAGGAGGTAGGGCCGGGTTAAGTAGGAGGTCGGGCCAGGTTAAGTAGGAGGTCGGGCCGTGCCGGCCCGACATGAACTGTCCCGCCGGCACGGCGGAACTTCCTACTTAGGATGGGGACTGTCCCGCCGGCACGGCGGGACTTCCTGCTTAGAGGCGTGACTTCCGGCTTAAAAGGAGAGGTTGTATTTGCTGAGGAGCATTGCGGGATGGTAGGAGAGTTTGGCTTGTCGCAGGCCGGGGTCGCCGCAGTCCTCCTCGCGGTTGATGTAGGCCACCTCGGGATGAGTGGCGGCGATGTGGGCCGCGAACCGCTGGTTGATGGTTTCGCCGGCTCCCGCGATGTCGTGGTGCATCTTCTCGATGTGGAGATAGAGCGTGTCGCCGATAATCTCGCCCACGGTAAACGCCGCGATTTCCCCGCCGGGTGTTAAACTCAGCACTCCACCCACGAAGGGATACTCCTGCCAATTCTCCAGCACTGCGCGCACCTGCGCCATCTCGTTGTCGGCTGTGGAGCCCTCGTGGGAGTGCAGGCGGTTGACGAAATCGAGCAAAGCGGGGACGTCGGCAGCGGTGAGGGGCGTGAGGGTGGCCTGGGGGTTTTCGGCGGCGAAACGGTTGACATGGTTGCGCTTTTTGTTGTATCGCTTGCCTGTAAGCTTGGCCAGGTCGTTGATATTGTAGAGATAGTCGGCCCAGTCGTCGAGCACCTCCATGGTGCCACGGCCGCACGAGGCTATGAGCTGGATCTTGTCCTCGGGGATTGCCGAGAAACGCATGCGTTGGCCGTTGTCGACGCACCATTGGTGGATCAACCCCACGGCCTCGTGCAAAGGCATAGGCCCGATTGGGAGCGAGAAAGCCACATCTTGACGGTGATTCTCGGTAACGCCCTTTATAAATAGGGTGTCGCCCTCGACGGCGAAGCTGTAACGGAAATAATCGATCCACATGTATATGCCGCCGATGGTGTAGTCGCAGGTGCGGCTGTCGCCCTGGGCCAACAGGCGGGAAATCAATGGAATATCTTGTAATGTGACCGGCTTGAAACGCAGAGCGCGGTCGACGGTGGTAACGGGCATCATAATACTTTCTTTTAGATAGAAACGCTTATAGAGTTAGGGAGGTTCAAGCAAGGAGGCCGGGTGCGGTTAAGTAGGATGTCGGGCCGTGTCGGCCCGACAGTAACTGTCCCGCCGAGACGTTTAAGTAGGATGTTGGGCCGTGCCGGCCCGACAGTATCTGTCCCGCCGAGACGGCGGGACTTCCTATTTAAGCGCGTCGAGCATCTCGAAGGCTTTGGCGCGGGAGGCGTTGATTAGCGAGGGGAGGTGGGCGTCGCTGTTTACGAGCAGGGGGACGCCGGCCGAGACGAGTCGAGGCAGCCACTTCACGCCGGGGAACATACGCTGGTGGTCGGTCCAGGCTTTGGTGTTGACCTCGACTATAACCCCCGAGGCCACAATAGCCTCGATCAAGCGCTCCACCAGGCGCTCGTACCACGGCTCGTCCTCAATCCCTGGGGAGTAGTGGCCGGCGTTGTGGCCCACCTTGTCCAAATGGCCAAGGATGTCGAATCCTCCGGCTTCCACCATGTCGATCGACTGGCGGTAGAACGTCTCCACCACATAGTGGATATCTCGGTAGAAGTACTGTTCCATTTTGCCCTTGAAATTCTCGTATCGCCCGTCGATGTCGATGTAACGCTCCTCGGGGTTGGGGATAAAGTGCACCGACGAGATGGTGTAGTCGAGCGGCAGGGTCGAGAAATACTCGTGTCGAGGTCCCCACTGGGGACCCAAGTAGTCGATTTCCATCGACGCGTAAAGATTGATACGGTCGCCGTATTTCTCCTTAAGGCGGTGAAACTCGGCGAGATACAGCGGCACGTCGTCCTTGCTCATGTTGCACGACGAGCGCAGAGGCAAGGGCGAGTGGGGGGAGAACCCGTAATGCGTGAAATTTTGGCGCAGGGCCTCGATGACGAATTCCTCCATCGGGGCTCGGCCGTCGCAAAAGGGCGTATGGGAATGGAAGTTGTACGCCCGCGTGCCTTCGATCAACTTTATCAGGTCCATATTAATATAGGTATTCACGCGTGGGCGCCCCGGCGTGGAGGCGACGCACGTAAGTGAGGAACAGCGTGGACAAGGCCACAGCGACCAATACACCGCAACCGAGTGACACGACTCGCGACAGCCCCAGACCCTCGGGTGAGGGGGCGTAAAGGATGTAGGTGCTGACGACGAACGTCATAAACGCTGCGGGGAGGGCCGTGATCCACCACCACTGAGCGTGGCGAGCCAGATACACCGAGCATGCCCAGAGGGTGAAGGTGGCGAGCGTCTGGTTGCACCACGCGAAGTAGCGCCATAGCACGAGGAAGTCCATCTGCATCAGGGCGAACGTGGCGGCGAAAATCGGCAGGCTCAGCGCCAGGCGTTTCCATATCTTCTTTTGGTCGAACGAGAGCATATCGGCACCCATCAGTCGGGCCGAGCGCAAGGCCGTGTCGCCTGTGGTGATCGGGGCCACAATCACGCCCAACACGGCGAGCAGGCCGCCCACCTTGCCGAGCCAGCCCATCGATATGTCGTTGACGAGTTTTCCGGCAGCTCCCGAGCCGTTGGCGGCGATGTACTCGTTCAACTGATCGTAACCACCAGTAAAAGCGATAGCCGCGGCGGCCCAAATCAGTGCCACGACGCCCTCGGTGACCATCGCACCGTAGAAGACCGGCCGTGCCAACTTCTCGTTTTTCAAGCAGCGGGCCATCATGGGCGATTGCGTGGCGTGGAAACCCGATATGGCGCCACAAGCGATCGACACCATCATCATGGGGAACACAGGGTGCTCGCCCGAGGTGAATCGCGAGTGGAAGCCCTCGGTGATGCCGTGGGGGATGGTTACGTCGCCAAAAATCAGTACGCCCATGATACCTGCGGCCATAAACAGCAGAGCGAAGCCGAACACGGGGTACAGCCCCCCGATCACCTTGTCGATCGGCAACAGCGTGGCCAGCATATAGTAGATGAAGATCACGGCGATCCAGAATGTGGCGTCCATTGTCTCGGGGGTGAGTCCAGCCAATAGATTAGCGGGCTGGATGACGAACACCGCGGCCACCAAAATCAGCAACAGCATGGCGAAAACGCGCATCACGCGCTTGATGCCGGTACCCAGCTCGTAGCCCACGATTTCAGGTAACGAGGCACCGCCGGCGCGCACCGATATGACACCCGACACGAAGTCGTGCACGGCTCCGGCGAAGATCGTGCCAAGGACGATCCACAGGAAAGCGGCGGGGCCATACATCACGCCCATAATCGCGCCGAAAATCGGCCCCAGTCCGGCGATGTTGAGGAATTGAATCAAGAACACGCGCCACGTGGGCAGGGGCATATAATCTACATCGTCGCGGCGGGTGTAGGCCGGCATCTCGCGCTTGGGGTCGGTGCCCAACACGCGCTCAATCAACGCTCCGTAAATGAAATAGCCGCCAATCAGTACGGCCAATGATATCAAAAACAGTGACATACTTTATCCGTTATCCTTTAACCTTTATACTTAGAAATGAAAGATGAGCGCGCTCATCTTTCATTTCTCGCGACTTCGTTGGCTCGTCGCTTGGCCTCGTCGCGCTGCTGCTTCAGGCGGTCCTCCATCTTAAGGATTTGGCTTTTGACCGAGCGGTCGCCCTTGGCGTATCGTGTACGCAGCTCGGCGAGTTCCTGGCGCGTGGTGTTAATCTCGGCCTGGGCTTGCAGGTAATCCTCCATAGCCTCACGAGCGGCCGATGACCGGAAATCGTCGAGGCTGTGATATACGCGACCGCCTGGGAGTGAGAAAGTGAATTCCACCTCCTTGGCAGCGGCCTTGGTATCCTTGGCCAGCCGCGTGAGGTAGCCCTCGTAATTCTCGCCGTCGGCCCAGGTGTCGCGCAGATTCTCGACGAGCGCCAACGAGGCCAGCCCGGGGGTGTCGTCCGGGTAATTCTGTCGGGTATCGCTCACGAGGAAGGCGTAGATGGTGACCTTGCCGGGAATCTGGTTGCGGTCGGTGGCCCACCAGCCCACGCCTGTGGTCTCGTCGATGGCCATCATGTAGTCGTCGTAGGGCGAGTTGTAGGGCATGCCCACGTTTTGGGGCGAAAGCCATTGTTCGCCGTCGTATCGGGTGACGTAGATGTCGTAGCCGCCCAGCGAGTTGTAGCCGTCGTTGGCGTAATAGAGCGTCATGCCGTCGGGCATGAGGAACGGGAAATTGCTGTCGCCCCCTTCGCCCAGGTCGTCGCCCAATTTTACGGGCTTTTCCCAGGACCCGTCGCTAAGGTGACTTGCGGAGACGAGCACGGCCATGTCGTCGTCATCGGTGGCTGCCCATATACGCTGGGAGCCGTCGTCGGTGGTGTACACCACCACGGGATCGACCGCGCCGTTCCCCTTGGGTACAGCCTCGGCGCCCCCGATTGAGCCGGCCTCGGGCGAGAGGCTGAAATGGCGGAAGAAGTCGTCGGCGTCGACCACGAGCGAGTCGACCACCACGATGCGCTCCACGCGCTCGAGCATGGTCTCCACGCGTTCGATGAGTCCCTCCACCTCGGCAATCTCGTCGAGCTGCTCCTGAGTGGCTTGCTTTTTGCCCCGGCCGCGGCCGAACGTCGCGCGGTACTTCTCAAGGTGTACCCTGGCGGCCTCGGTGTCGTAAGCCATTGCCTCGGCCTCGGCCTGCTCCAATAGCGTTGGAGCGGTCGATTCCTGGGCGCCTACCGCTAGCGTCGCGGCCAAAAATATCGTTATTATTGAGCTTCTAAACATATCTTTTCAATTCAAGCCCCAAAGGTAGTAATTTTCCCGAAATCGCGCAACCCGTCATCTCGTGCATCCCAGCATTCGTGTATTCGTGCATTCGTGCATTCGATTACTCGAGTACACGAATACACGAATAAACGAATGCACGACTGGGGAGTAAACGAGGAGACAAAGGTGGAGAGAGGCCATTTTTCGGAAATTGTGGTCGATTTTCCCCGAAGTTTGGAGAATATTAACTTAAAAACTTTAATTTTGCATTGGCGAAAACCTAATCATAGCCAATTTTGTTGCAACAAGAAAAATAACACCTTAAAGAAATGTCCAAAGTAGTAATCATCGGAGCAGGAGGCGTGGGCACCGTCGTGGCCCACAAATGCGCCCAAAATCATGAAGTGTTCACCGACATCGTCCTCGCGTCGCGCACCAAGAGCAAATGCGACGCCGTGGCCGAGGAGATACGCCGCAAGTATCCCAAAGCCAACATCTCCACCGACCGTGTCGACGCCGACTCGGTAGAGGAACTGTGCGAGCTGCTGCGCCGCCACCAGCCCAAGATGGTAATCAACGTCGCCCTCCCCTATCAGGATCTCACCATTATGGAAGCCTGCCTGCAATGCGGCGTAAACTATTTGGACACAGCCAACTACGAGCCCAAGGACGAGGCCCATTTCGAGTACTCGTGGCAGTGGGCCTACCGCGACCGCTTCGAGAAGGCCGGCCTGACCGCCATCCTGGGTTGTGGTTTCGACCCGGGAGTGTCGGGCGTGTTCACCGCCTACGCCGCCAAGCATTACTTCAGCGACATGGAGTATCTCGACATCGTCGATTGCAACGCTGGCGATCACGGCAAGGCGTTCGCCACCAACTTCAACCCCGAGATCAACATCCGCGAGATTACCCAGAACGGCCGCTACTACCAGGACGGCAAATGGGTGACCACGGGTCCGCTCGAGATCCACAAGTCGTTGACCTATCCACGTATAGGTCCTCGCGAAAGCTACCTCCTTTACCACGAGGAGCTTGAGAGTCTGGTGCAGAACTTCCCGACGATCAAGCGCGCCCGCTTCTGGATGACGTTCGGCCAGGAGTATCTTACTCACCTGCGCGTGATCCAGAACATCGGTATGGCCCGCATCGACGAGGTGGACTACAACGGCGTGAAGATCGTGCCGTTGCAGTTCTTGAAGGCTGTGTTGCCTAATCCTCAGGACCTTGGCGAAAACTACCACGGCGAGACCTCCATCGGCTGCCGCATCTCGGGCAAGGACAAGGAGGGCAAGCCGTTGACCTACTATATCTTCAACAACTGCTCCCACGAGGCCGCTTACAAGGAGACTGGCATGCAGGCCGTGAGCTACACCACCGGTGTACCCGCCATGACCGGGGCGATGATGTTCCTCACCGGCAAATGGGTAAAGCCCGGTGTGCACAACGTCGAGGAGTTTGATCCCGATCCGTTCCTGAAGGTGTTGGCCGAGCAGGGACTGCCCTGGGAGGAAATCATCAACCAGGATTTGGAGCTTTAAGGCTCCAAATCCCGGTTGAAAGGATGAAGGATAAAGGATGAAGGGCTGCGCCCAAGGATTAAGGATTAAGGATTAAGGATGAAGGTCCCTGCGCGTCCACGCGAGAGGGCGATTAAACATTTATTCCTTCCAATGGTTATATTTGTACAACCGTTTATTTATGAGACAAGATATGCGTTCACGCCCTACTAAAACCTTCCTTGTGGGTTGTGCTCTGGCGATAAGTGTAAGCGCCGGAGCGCAAACCTACTCGCTTGAGCAGTGCCGCCAAATGGCCATTGCCAACAACAAGGAGATGCGCATCAAAAACGCCAAAGTCGAGCAGGCCGGCTACCAGAAAAAGGAGGCTTTTGCCGCCTACCTGCCCTCGATCGACTTCTCCGGTGGTTACCTCTACAACCAGAAGGAGATTTCGGTGTTTGGCAGCGACCAGTACCTGCCGGTGAAGAATTTCAACGCCAAAACCGGCACTTACGACTTCGGCATCGTCACCAATCCCGAAACGGGTCTCCCCGTGAAGACCGCCTCGGGTGAATACGTCTTTGAGCAGGTGGCTTACTTGCCCAAAGAGTCGTTGACCTACGACATCCACAACGTGTTCTTCGGCGCTATCACCCTTACCCAACCTATCTATATGGGTGGCAAGATCGTGGCTATGAACAAGTTGACGGGATATGCCGAGGATCTGGCCAAGCAACTGCGCGACGCCGAGGCCGAGAATATCATCTATGCCGTCGACGCCGCCTACTGGCAGGTGGTGTCGCTGCACGCCAAGAAACTGTTGGCTGAAAGCTACGTGGCCCTTTTGGATACGCTCGACCGTAATGTAGGGCTTATGGTGGAGCAAGGCGTGGCCACGGGCAGCGACAAGCTGTCGGTGGACGTGAAACTCAATCAGGCCAACGTCGACCTTGTGAAGGTGGATAACGGATTGGTGCTGTCGCGCATGGCCCTGTGCCAGCTCTGCGGGCTCCCCGTCGACACCCCTATACAGGTTGAGGACGAGAGCGTCGACCATCCCTCGCCAACTCTCCAGCAATACAGCATCAATATGAACGACGTCTACGACCGCCGTCACGACGTGAAGGCGCTGGAATTGGGCGTCAAGATATACGACCAGAAAGCCCGTGTGGCTGAAAGCGACATGTTGCCCAACCTCGCATTGGTGGGCATGTACTCGTTTTCCAACCCCAACATGTTCAACGGCTTTGAGAAGAAATTCTCGGGAGCGTTCTCCGTTGGGGCGATGTTGACCGTGCCCATCTGGCATTGGGGTAGCAACTACAACAAGTACCGCGCCGCCAAGGTCGACCGCCAAGTGCAGGAGCTTGAGCTTGAGGATGCTAAGGAGAAGATCGACCTCCAAGTCAACCAAGCCGCCTTCCGCGCCCAAGAGGCCGTCAAGACCTACGACATGACGGTGACCAACCTCACCAAGGCCAACGAGAACCTTCGCCAAGCCACCCTTGGTTTCCGCGAGGGCGTTATGACCACCGACAACGTCATGGAGGCCCAGACGGCATGGCTCAAGGCCAATTCGGAGAAGATCGACGCCGAGATCGACGTTCACCTTTGCGACACCTACCTCAGCAAGGTGCTCGGATTGCTCGATTACTAAGTTGTTAGTTGTTAGTTGTTAGTTGTTAGTTGCTAGTTGTTAGTTGTTAGTTGTTAGTTGTTAGTTGTTAGTTGTTAGTTGTTAGTTG
>CAZLSW010000077.1:0-14280 GCA_964562375.1 uncultured Muribaculaceae bacterium
GTACTAACCACGCTCAAATGCCACCTGGTGAATAGTATTTATCCCGAACTGGGGTCTTTTGGGCGATATTTTCGCTTTCGTGGCGTCGATCTTGTTCAGTATCTACATCGTGTGGAGCCACAGGGCGTTGCGCAACGCCAATCCCTTGGGGACGCTGAAATGGGTGTTTACCGGCGCGGCTGTTCCTGCGCTGGTGATGGGGCTTATCTGGGGCGTTGACCTCCCCGTGTTGCACGAGGGGTTGTTCTCAACGCCGATGCTGGTGCTGATTTTCGTGTGCGTATGCTCGACAACGCTGGGCTATATCTTCTTTTATGCCGCGGTTAAATATCTGAAAGCTACCGTGGTGGCGGTATATGGCTACCTCAACCTAATCATCACGGCCATCGCCAGCTACATCCTTGGCCAAGACCACTTCGAGTGGTGGCAGCTCATCAGCTTCCTTCTCATCGTCCTCTCCATCTACCTGATGGAGATCGCTGAGCACCGCACACCCGCCCCGCAAGTTAGTAAGGCCCCTGGTAGTAGCACTGGTAAATAGGAATACGGTGGGGTGGCAGCGTGGCGAATTGGATCATCCCGATGGGGCTCGGCGTGGGTTGGGGCACCGAGTAAACGTCGTTGCACACTTGGTTTGGACGCAAGATCCTGCGGAAGCGCTCTTTTATGGGAATATCTTTGTCAAAGAGGGCCAGTGGCTGTAAATTAAAGATAACCGCACGACGACCCATCGAATCTGGATGGCATACCGCTTGCTCCATACCCTTGCGCCAATAATATGGCCCTTCACCCGGAATGCGGTTAGCGGGGATGAAGAAATTGGCGCTATCAGCGATGGCATCAAACATCGATTGATCAACTTCGATAATCTCTTTTGTCCCGTGAGAATAGTATAGTGAAATTGTGCGGTGGCAATTGAAGCGACGTTTCATCCAAGGACGCGTCAACGAGTGACCAAACTCGCTATTGGGCAATATAAACAGCTCGTCGTCAGCCTCCATGTAGCGTTGAATAGAGCGTTGCATCACCCGGTCGGCGTAATTTTGGTCATAGGCAGTGCAACCGAAATGAATTCCCAGAAGTAGAAGCATCAATGTGCAACCGCGGGTTGCCCAAGGGGACTGTGCCTTATAAGGTTGCCAATCAAAGTATAAGCTAATCAAAAGGGTTAAACCGAAGGCGTTAACAAAAAGGAAACTTTGAGTATAGGAGTGTATAAATAGGATGAACACCCAAGCCAATACACACAATACCACTCCCCATGCCTTATCGCGCAACCACTCCATTGCCTTCTCCCGGTTTCGTAGGAAATAGATCGCCCAAGAGGCAACCAGCAATAATTCAATCCAGGTGCAAATAAAGCTTTCAAACACGTTCAAATCATCAGGAAAAGCATATCTAAATCGACTAAAATTGCCCGGCGAAAAGACCTGTGCCGCGGCCCCCGCCAAAAATCCCCAAACGAGCCAAGCGCATGCGCGGCGCGGAAAGCGTCGATGACATATATACCATAATACAATCGTGGCGCTGAGAGGCACTATAATAGCCTCATGGGTCCACCCCATTATGAAAGCCAAGATGAAGGTGGGCACTCCAATCCAAAAAGGGTAGCGTTTTACGTTGTCCCGAAGCCGTTCCCACCATATCCATAGGATGAGTGCGAAAAACAGCGGCCAAAGATAATTCACGCTGTAATTGATCGAGGAAAATACCGTGGGCCAGAACGGCATCCCTATAAATCCTATCCACAGCATTATCCATACCCATAGATGCCTCCAAGGGTGATGATTAGTGGCTATGTAAGCCATTAGGAACAGGGCGGCTCCAAACACCAAAGCGTTCAGAACAAAAAAGATACTCATTGGCCAAACCCCAGAGAATGTTTGCTCGATAAAATGAGGGACATATCTTCCACTCCAAATCACGTAAAGGTGACTCATCGACTCAAAGACATCGGCAAACGACTGTATACGTGGCGGATCAAAGGGTATCGTATAAGAATGACACGACTGTTCGAGTCGGGCAAGATTAAAGCTATAGATTACTTCATCACTATGCAGCAATCGATCCTTGCTGTATACCCACATCGACACTGTCACCATTGTGAGAAACATGCCGATTATCAACTGGTTGCGGGTAATACGGGAGGAAAGGGATAGGGTCATTCGGTGGGGTAGTGGAGGTTGGTGGGGGTGGGGTGGAGTAGGGTGGAGGTGAAGTAGGCGAGGGCCTCGGCGCGGGCGCTGGGGAGGTCCATGAAGGTGTAGTTGCCGCAGTCGCGGGGGGTGGCTCCGGGGATTTCACCCTCGTAATCGGCGATGAATTGGAAGGTTTCGCGCATCAGCGGGAGGATGTCCTCGCTGGAGTATTCACCCGCTACGACGAGATAGTTGCCGGTAAGACAACCCATTGGGCCCCAATAAATTATACGGGATTTCCACTCGGGGTGATTGCGTAGGAACGTAGCCGCGAGGTGCTCGATGGTGTGGATGGCGGGGCCGGTGAGGGCCGGCTCGCGGTTGGGTTGCTTCATGCGTATGTCGAAGGTGGTGATGACATCGCCCGAGGGGGTGACGTCGCGGCGCGACACGTAAATACCGCGCTGCAGGAGCAGATGGTTGACCTGAAAACTGGCTATCTTTTCCATTAAATGCTGCGCAACAGGGTGTTAAGGATTTCGAAGGTGTGGCGTGGAGCCAAGTCCCAGAAGTTTTCGTATTGGGAGATGTTGTCGGCGTGTCCCGGGGTGTCGCTGATTACGCGCACCGAGAGGAATGGCACGCTCTTCAATGCGCACACATGGGCGATAGCGGCGCTCTCCATGTCGACGGCCATCACGTCGGGGTGAATTTCCTTGATGCGCTCCAGCTCCATAACAGTGCTCACAAAAATGTCGCCCGAGGCGATAAGTCCGCGCTTGACGTGCTCCGACGGTTGCAGGCACTCAAGGGATAGTAGGTCGGCGGGAGCTTCGAAGTAACGTGGCTGCCCTTGGATTTCGCCCCATTGGGTGCCAGGACCGCAATAGGTGTCGTGATATGCAACTCGCTCGCCCACAACCACATCGAGGATGTCGGCACCACCGTCGGCACCGCCAGCCACGCCCGTGTTGATTACCAGCGCCGGGTGGAAATTCTCAATGAGCGTGAGGGCACCCACGGCGGCGTTCACCTTGCCGATGCCCGATTGCATTGCCACAATCTGGTGGCCGGCGATGTCGCCCAGATGGAACGTCACGTCGTTGATTGTCACCTCGCGCGGCTCTTCAAGAAGCCCGAGCAGGAGCTGAAGCTCCTTGCTCATGGCGACTATAATTCCGAATGTCATAGAGTTACGATTCAAGCTTGTGAATGACGAGGCCCGAGCGCAACTTGGGTTCAAACCAAGTGGTCTTGGGGGGCATGATGTTGCCCGTGTCGGCGATGTTAATCAGCTGGTCCATCGACACGGGGTAGAGGGCGAGTGCCATGGCCATTTCGCCCGAATCGACACGGCGTTTCAGCTCCTCGAGGCCGCGGATACCGCCCACGAAGTCGATACGCTTGTCCGAGCGTAAGTCGGTGATACCCAGGATGTCGCGAAGGATGAGGTCGGAGGAGATGGTAACGTCGAGCACGCCGATGGGGTCGTTGTCGTCGTAGGTTCCTTCTTTGGCCGTGAGCGAGTACCATTGGCCGTCGAGATAGAGCGAGAAGTTGTGCAGGTGCTCGGGATGGTAGATTTCGGTGCCTTTAGGCTCCACGGTGAAGTGTTCCTTAATCTTGTCGAGGAACTCGGTTGGGGTCAGGCCGTTGAGGTCTTTTACCACGCGGTTGTAGTCGATAATCTTGAGGTGGGATGCGGGGAAAGCCACGGCGAGGAAGTAGTTGTACTCCTCGTCGCCGCGATGGTTGGGGTTGGCCTTGGCCTTTTCGGCGCCAACGAGGGCTGCGGCCGCCGTACGATGGTGACCGTCAGCGATATACAGATAGGGAATCTTGGCAAATTCCTCGGTGATTTTGGCGATTGTGGCGTCGTCATCGATTACCCAGAAATGATGGCCAAAGCCGTCGGGTGCGGTGAAATCGTATTCCGGCTCGCCCTTGGTGACGTCGCGGATGATTTGCTCCAAAGCGGCGTTGTCGGGGAAAGCGAAGAACACCGGCTCGATGTTGGCGTCGTTGACACGCACGTGCTTCATGCGGTCCTCCTCCTTGTCGCGACGAGTGAGCTCATGCTTTTTGATGCGTTGCTCCATATAGTCGTCGACGTTGGCGGCGATTACGATGCCGTATTGAGTGCGGCCGTCCATCGTCTGGGCGTAGATGTAGTAATGCTCTTTGTCGTCCTGCACGAGCCAGCCCTTGTCTTGGAAGGCGTGGAAATTCTCTACAGCCTTGTCGTAGACTCGTGGATCGTGCTCGTCGGTGCCCACGGGGAAGTCGATTTCGGGCTTGATGATGTGGTACAGGCTTTTAGGGTTACCGGCGGCCTCGGCGCGGGCTTCGTCGGAGTTGAGCACGTCATATGGGCGGGAGGCCACCTCGGTGACCATCTCGCGGGGCGGACGCACGCCTCGGAAAGGTTTAACTTTTGCCATGGTTATCGATTATTTAATGGTTAATGGTTAATGGTTAATGGCCTATCCTTTAAAGCTTTACTCCATTAATCATTTAACCTTATACCTTTAACTTAAAATTTTAACTTTTAACTTTTAATTTAAGTTTCGCTTGTGGTTAGAGAAATCACTAATTAACACTAATTTTCACTAATTCAGGGCTTTAACTTGTATTTTAATCATAAATTAAGCTTTGCTGCGCAAAAAATTAACACGAATTTCGATACTAAACTCCTACCGGGATTAGTGTAAATTAAAGAGCGTAAGCTCTCTAAAATTTATTGGATTTCAAGTTAACTCATTGGTGCCCATTAGTGTTAATTCGTGGTTTCTCTGGCCTGAGAAAGTTGAACTTTTAACTTACAACTTTATCTCAGGATTGTTTGCTCGCGGTCGGGGCCGATGGAGACGATAGCGATAGGCACGCCGAGCTTGCACTCAAGGAACGCCAGGTAGTCGCTAAACTCCTGTGGGAACTCCTTCTCGGCTCGCATCTTGGTCATGTCGGTCTTCCATCCGGGAAGCTCCTCATAAACGGGTTTGATTGAAGCCTCGTCGTCGATAGAGTAGGGGAAGCGGTCGGTTACCTTGCCGTTGATTTCGTAGCCCACGCAGGCCTTGATTGTGTCGAAGTCGTCGAGCACGTCGCTCTTCATCATGATAAGCTTGGTGACGCCGTTGATCATAATAGCGTAGCGGAGGGCCACAAGGTCGATCCAGCCGCAACGACGCTCGCGACCGGTGACGGCGCCGTATTCGTGGCCGAGGTCGCGGATGCGCTTGCCCGTCTCGTCGTGGAGCTCGGTGGGGAACGGCCCTGAGCCGACGCGGGTGCAATAGGCCTTGAAGATGCCGAAGACATCGCCGATACGGTTGGGAGCCACGCCAAGACCCGAGCAGGCACCGGCGCAGACCGTGTTGCTTGAGGTGACGAACGGGTAGGAACCGAAATCGACATCGAGCATCGTGCCCTGGGCACCCTCGCAAAGCACGCTCTTGCCCTGTTGCAGGAGGTCGTTGATGAGCCACTCCGAGTCGACGATCTCGTAACCGCGAATGTAGTCGATGGCTTCCATGAATTTGGCCTCGGCTTCTTTGAGTGCTTGCATGTCGGCGGGATCGCCCATCTGCTCAAGTTGGCGCAGGTGACGGTCGCGAGCGGCCGTGTAACGGGTATCGAAATCGAGGTCGATGTCGCCCAGTCGCAGGCCGTTGCGGCTCACTTTGTCGGTGTAGGTAGGCCCGATACCCTTTCCGGTGGTGCCAATTTTGGCACCGCCTTTTGCGCGCTCGTTGGCGGCGTCGAGAAGGCGGTGGGTGGGCAGAATCAGGTGAGCCTTGCGGGATATTTTGAGCACCTTTTTGAGGTCGACACCGCTGGCCTCGAGGGCGCGTGCCTCCTCGGCGAACAGCACGGGGTCGAGCACGACGCCGTTGCCGATGATATTGATTTGGCCGTGTTGGAAAATTCCCGAGGGGATTGAGCGGAGCACATATTTTTTGCCCTCAAACTCAAGAGTGTGGCCAGCGTTGGGTCCGCCTTGGAAACGGGCTACAGCGTCGTAACGGGGAGTGAGTACGTCCACTACCTTCCCTTTACCCTCGTCGCCCCATTGGAGGCCTAAAAGCACGTCTACTTTCATAATTTGCTGAAAATACGATTATTATATCTTGTTAAACGTTTTGGTTCTTGTTTTTGCGCTGCTTGCGGTAGCAGCTGTTGCATATGCCGTATACATGAAGAGTGTAACAGGCTGGATGGAAGGCTCCGAAATCCTGACGGCGGAGCAAGCGGGCCACGTGGGTGTCCTTAATCTCACGGATACGCCCGCAGATGTTGCACACGAGCTGGAAGCGACCCGAGCTGGGGGAATGTCGCACCACCTTCTCGTAGGTAACTTTTGCGGAGGAGAACTGGTGACGTTTCACCACCGAGGCCTTGAGCATCAACGACAAGGCGTTGTACACCGTTGCCAGGCTCACGCGGTGGCCGTCCTTCTCCATCAGCTCCATAAGGTCGGCCGGGGTGAAGTGACCCTCTTGACGATCGATCACGCGCACAAGCTCTCGGCGCTCCGGGGTGAAGCGCATGCGATGCTGTGCGAGGTAGTGCCCCAGGGTCTCCTCGACTTGCGATATTGTGGCGGTCTCGCTCATAATCCGCTACAAATTTACGCAAAATCGCAGAATTTTCGTAATTTTGCGAAATTAAAGTGAGGATATCAATTATGACCACCCCGACAACCCCCTTGAAAAAACGATCCAATCGAGCGATTATCACCACATTATGGCTGGTGTTCGGCTGCTGCGTCGCGGCCGCGATCGTGTTTTTCTTTATGATATACAATGGCATGATCGGTTACATGCCCCCCGTTGAGGAGTTGAAAAACCCCCACGACAAGTTTGCCTCCGTTATTTATTCGGCCGACGGCCAGGAGATGGGGCGATACTTCCGCAACACAGGCAACCGCGTGTACGCCGACTTCGACGAAATCTCCCCCCATGTGGTGGATGCGCTGATTGCTACCGAGGATTCGCGATTCCTCGACCACTCGGGCATTGATATGCGCGCAATGGGCCGCGTGCTGTTCAAAACCCTGCTGATGGGCAACAAAAATGCTGGAGGTGGCTCCACGATCACCCAGCAGCTGGCCAAGCAGCTCTACTCGCCGTCATCGTCGGGATTGATCGACCGCGCGCTGCAGAAGCCTATCGAGTGGATGATCGCGGTGAAGCTCGAGCGCTTTTACTCCAAGGATGAGATTATAAGGATGTATCTCAACCAATTCGACTTCCTTTACAACGCAGTGGGCATCAAGTCGGCCGCCTACGTATATTTCGGCAAGGATCCGAAGGACTTGAAGATCGAGGAAGCGGCCACGCTCGTTGGCATGGTTAAAAACCCCGCGTTTTACAACCCCGTGCGCCACAATGAGCGCACGCGCCAGCGTCGCAACACGGTGCTGAAACTGATGTACGATAACGGAAAAATCAACAAGGCCGAGCTGGACTCGCTGTGCGACTTGCCGCTGACTTTAGAGTTCCACCGAGTTGACCACAAGGACGGTATCGCCCCTTACTTCCGAGAGGAGCTTCGACGGGTGCTTACTGCCAATAAGCCCAACCGTAGCGACTACCGCGGTTGGGAGAAGCAGAAATTCATCGACGACTCCATCGCTTGGGAAACCAACCCGCTGTTCGGTTGGATTGAGAAGAATCCCAAGCCCGATGGTACAAAATACGGCATCTACACCGACGGCCTAAAGATTCACACCTCGATCGACTCCCGCATGCAGCAGTATGCCGAGGAGGCCGTAGCCGAGCACATGTCTTCGCTCCAGCAACAGTTCTTCCGTGAGAAACGCGGTGTGAAGGGCGCACCGTTCACCACCAACCGCCAAGAGCTGTCGCAAAAGCAACTCGACCAGATTATCCTGCGGTCGATGAAACAAACCGACCGTTTCCGCTCCCTTCGAGCCGCGGGGATGAGCGAGCAGGAGGCCCTGGCGACGTTCGACCGTCCCGAAGAGATGAGTGTGTTCTCCTACCGTGGCCTCATCGACACCATCATGACACCGCGCGACTCGCTTCTCTACCTTAAGCACTTCCTGCGCACCGGCTTCATGTCGATGGATCCCAAGAATGGCCAGGTGAAGGCTTACGTGGGAGGTCCCGACTACCATTTCTTCCAATACGATATGGTGTCGCAGGGACGTCGCCAGATAGGGTCGACTATCAAGCCGTTCCTTTACACTTACGCGATGGAGGAGGGTTATACGCCTTGCGATCAGCTGCTTAATGCCCAACCTGTGATTACCGACGAGGCTGGTAATGTGTGGATGCCGCGCAACTCTGGGTCGGCACGTATGGGCGAGATGGTCGACCTGCGTTGGGCGTTGACCAACTCCAACAACTGGATTTCGGCCCGATTGATGAACGAGCTTAATCCCGCGACGCTCGTGCGAAATATGCACAACTTTGGTATTACCAACGAGTTACCAGCGGTGAAGTCACTCTGCTTGGGCCCTTGCGATGTGTCGGTGAAAGAGATGGTTACCGCCTACTCGGCGTTTTCCAACAAGGGCATGCGCGTCGACCCGATTTTCGTCACCTCGATTACCGATTCCAACGGCAACACACTGGCCGAGTTCTCGCCGCGCCACACCGAGGTGATCGGCGAGAAGGCCTACTACCGTATCCTATCCATTTTACTAAATGTGGTCGACTCGGGTACGGGTAACCGCCTGCGCCGCGCTCCGTTCAACATCACTGCCGAGATGGGAGGCAAAACCGGTACGACCAACTCCAACTCCGACGGCTGGTTTATGGCATTCACCCCCGACCTCGTCTCGGGCGTGTGGGTAGGAGGCGAGGAGCGGTACATCCACTTCAACTCCATGGCGCAAGGCCAGGGAGCCTCGATGGCGTTGCCTATCTATGGCAAATATATAACCAAGGTATATCGCGACCCGTCGTTGCCCTATTCCCAGGATTCCCGCTTTGAGTTCCCCGAGGGGATAAACCTCTGCGAGAAAGAGTATTACGGGGAATATGAGCATCCCGAGGAAGTGGTAGAATCGGTAGAAGGCGTATTCGATTAAGGCTCGCGAGCCTTAATCGAATACGCCTTCTACCGATTCTAAAGGATGAAGGTTAAAGGATAAAGGATAAAAGATGAGTACACGACGACAATTTCTTAAGACAACGGCGCTGGCGGCCATGGGCGCCGCAATCGGCATTAACGCCAAGGGCGATAATGTATCTGTGCCGCAAGGCATTAACCAAAACACCACGCCCCTTGGCTCGGGGAGAATGTCGCTTACATATTTCCCTTACGAGCTGAAACTCAGGCACGTTTTTACCGTCGCCTCCAATTCCCGCACGACCACGCCCGATGTTCAATGCGAGCTCCATTACGACGGTGTCACTGGCTACGGTGAGGCCTCTATGCCGCCTTACCTTGCTGCCGAGCTGGGCACGGTCGACTCGGTGTGCGCATTCCTCCAAAAAGTGGCTGACGGTATCGGGCAATTCTCATCGCCATTCGAGATGGAAGATATCCTCGCTTGGGTAGACTCGCTCGACGAGGCCAATTCAGCTGGTAAAGCCGCGGTTGACATCGCCCTGCATGACCTTGTGGGCAAACTCCTTGGCGCTCCCTGGTACCGCATCTGGGGCTTGGACGCCCAAAAGGCTCCCTCCACCACTTACACTATCACTATCAATACCCGCGAGGTGACGATGGCCCACGCACAGGAGTGCGCCTCGCTATACAATATATTAAAGGTGAAATTGGGCCGCGATAACGACCGCGAGATGATCGAGACCATCCGCGAGGTCACCGACCTGCCCATTGCCGTCGACGTCAACCAGGGCTGGCGTGACCGTGAGCATGCACTGGAGATGATCAATTGGCTTGCCGAGCGTAATATCGTGATGGTGGAGCAACCGATGCCTAAAACCCAGCTCGACGACATCGCCTGGGTGGCCGAGCGCTCGCCACTGCCCATCTTCGCCGACGAGAGCGTGCAGCGCCTGGGCGACATTCCACGCCTTAAGGGTATCTTCACCGGCATCAACATCAAGCTGATGAAATGCACGGGCATGCGCGAGGCCTGGAAGATGTTGACGTTGACCAAGGCCTTGGGAATGAAGGTAATGATTGGCTGCATGACCGAGACGTCGTGTGGTATCTCGGCCGCCTCGCAGCTGTCGCCGGCGGTCGATTTCGCCGACCTTGACGGCAACATCGACATTCTCAATGACCGCTTCACAGGGGTAAAAGTGGCCGACGGGCGCCTTGTAATCCCCACGGCCCCGGGCCACGGCGCCTCCCTCCTCTAAAAAATAAGCCCTATAGGCCTTATGGGGCTTATAGGGCTTATAGGGCTTATGGGGCTTATACCCTAGGCTTTTACGCGCTCTACGTAGGAGCCGTCGCGAGTGTCGATGCGCACCTTGTCGCCGATGTTGCAGAACAAGGGCACGCGCACCTCGGCGCCGGTCTCAACAGTGGCGGGCTTGAGGGTGTTGGTGGCGGTGTCGCCCTTGATTCCGGGCTCGGTGTAGGTGATCTCGAGCACTACCGATGTGGGCATCTCGCAAGTGAGTACCTCCTCCTTGGAAGCCTCCACCATAGCCTCGCAAATTTCGCCCTCTTTGAGGAACTCGCTGCCTTGGATTACCTCGGCGGGGAGTGAGATTTGCTCGAAAGTCTCAGTGTGCATGAAGTTGAGGCCCATGTCGTCCTTATAGAGATATTGGTAGGGACGGCGCTCTACACGCACCTCGTTGATCTTGACGCCCGAGTTCCAGGTCTTGTCGATTACGCGGCCGTTCTTGAGGTTCTTGAGCTTGGTGCGCACGAAAGCGGGGCCTTTGCCAGGCTTCACGTGGAGAAATTCAACGATGGTGAAGTAGGTGCCGTCGATGTCGAGGCACATGCCGTTCTTGAAATCAGCTGTTGTTGCCATAAATGTCTTTGTGGAATTTTTGTGTTATTTTGCCGCGAATTTACGAAAAATCCACGAAACCACCAATAGCCATGAAAATCAGGGTTTATAACCACGGAAGAACACAAAAAGACACTAAAACATTTTTGTGCTTTTTTGTGTGTTTGTGTGGTCTAAAGCACTAAGTTGGTGGTTGTTAGCGGAGCTTGTTGCGGAGGAAGTGACCGCGGGAGTAGAGGTAGAACAGGGCTGCTCCGGCGGCGTTGACTCCCCAGGCCCACCAGAATGCGGCGTGGAATCCGTGGTATTGCGACACCATGCCTCCGATCAATGTGCCAAGTCCCATGCCCACGTCCCAGGATACCAGAAGGGTGGAGTTGGCCGTGCCCCGCCGCTCGTGGGGAGCGAGGTTGATGAACATCGACTGGAACGCCGGAAACATGTGGCCGTTGCCCAAGCCGATAATCAACGCCGCTCCGTAGTATCCCCACAGGTTGTGCATTGACGCGAAGAGGAAGTAACCAAGTAGCGACACCGCGATGCCCACCGACGCGTTTCTAGTGATTTGGCCCTTGCGAAGGGTGCGGGTGCCAGTCAAGCGCGACAGAATAAGTCCGCCTGCAAGCAGGGCGAAGAACAACCCAGTGCCGGAGGTTATTCCCAATTCCTCTTGACCGTAAATGGCTATATATGTGGCGAGTACGCCGTAGGAGAACGCGAAACATATCATCGCCACGCCTTGGCTCCAGCCTTTCATGAGGATGAATCGGTCGAACGACAATTTCTCCTTGCCCTGCACCTTGGGTCGAGGCTTCAATTTGAGGGAAGAATCGATACAGAAGCCGATGAGGGCGAATCCTAGCGAGAGATAGAACAGTAGGTCGAAACTCTCAATTTCGGCCCAAATCAGCAACGCTACCGTGGGTCCGATCGCTGTTGCGATATTGTTGCTAAGTCCGTAATACCCAATCCCTTCGCTACGTCGTGACGAGGGTAGGACATCGATGGCGACAGTGGAGTTGGACACTGTGGCCGCTCCAAAAGGCAAGCCGTGCAGCGTCCTTACCCAGGTGAAGGCCAACAGCGAACCGGCTAAAATATAACCTCCGAAAAACAGGGCGAATAGCAAGTAACATATGAGCAGGACAATCTTGCGAGGGAATGAATCCACCAAGTAACCACTAAATGGCCTGATAATCAGTGTGGTGACCGAGTATCCAGCCAAAACCATACCGATAGCCTCTTTGTCGGCGCCAAACTCCTCCTGAAGGTACAGCGGTAGCAACGGCGTCAACAGCATGAACGAGAAGAACAGCATGAAATTGGCCACCCACACTTTGCGGTAATTGGCATTCCACAATTTCTCTTTAACCTTAGAATCTTCCATAAGACAGTAATTCCACCGCGAATTTACCGAAAATCCCCCAACCCGCGAATAAAAAATTTTGTAATGGCTCGAGTTAGTGAGAAAACTCTCCACAATCCGCATTGTATCCACTCTTTTACCGGCAAAAGAAATCCGTGTTTCGCCCGCTAATATCCGCATTTAGGAGCGGGAGCGACGAAAATCCGTAAGGCTTTGCCACATTTTAAATTTGGGATCAGGGATTTGGCGTAAGCCTTGCGGATCTTTAGCCGCCAACGGCTCATCGCGAAACAAGGCGGACAGAACATGGATCTTATGTGTTGACACTCCTTATTATACGCATGCGTACTTGCGAAGACTCTTTTTGCGACTTTAATCTGGCACACCCATCGACAGATTTTTCTGCGATAGTCTGCGCACGTAAGCGTGTCTAAAAAACATCCAGAAATCTCAAGGAATTTTGGGAAATGGAAGAAAAATCGTATATTTGCGGTTGCTAAGGGGGCCTCATGGGCCAAGAGAGGCCTAAGCTCTTTAGCTACATATTGACAAGGCGTTTTTCCAACGTTTGTCTTCTTTCGTAGAAACCTGAGAAATTTCACGATTTAGGAGAAGACCCGGCAGAAAGAACGCCCAAATAAGACTTGTATTCCTCGGATTAAAGCCTGGTATTTGAAGGGTCTTGATTTGAATAGAGAATAACACCGTTCTCTATATAAAGTCTAACGTGGGCTGACGACTGCTTATCCTCCTAAATAGGCAGTCTCAGGGCCTCTACGAAAGGATAAGCTGGATTGAGCGACCCACGTTCTTGTTGATGGACCTTTACAATCTATCCCATTTATCACCGCCGAATCAGAGTCGCAATAGGCAAAAGAGACGCTCCATGAAGCACCTTTTGATCCTGTTAATTTTGCTAGTATTGTTTCAGATAAGGGGGCTTGCAACGCTTCCGTATGCCATCACGGAGGAATGCGAAATATGCTTATCCTCATATTCGGCAGAGCAAAAGGCAAATATACGATTTCAAATGTCGTTGGCTGAGGATTGCCTTCAAAAAAACCAATATGGAAAAGCGGAAGAAAGTTACAATCAGCTTATGGTCAAATATGCATTCGCCCCAGCCTTTTATTTTAGAGGCTACTGTTGCTTAATGAAGAAACAGCATAATGCGGCAGTTCGCAACCTGACATTGTTTATCATGAAAATCAAGGGCATTCCGCAGGCCTATTACTATCGCGGGTTGGCCTACTTTAACCTAAAGGAATATCGGAATGCGGAGGCCGACTTTAAATTGTCGCAAGACCTGGGAAAGTATATGCTTGTTGACACACAAAGAAAGATTAGAGAGGAATCTTTCAAGGAAGAAAAGACGGACCAGGAAAAGCAAATGGCTACCCAATCGACTTCTGTTTCAATAGATGCAACGGAAAAGTTATCATCTTCTACCTCTACGATTTCCCAGCCATCATCATCTTTCTCTTCTCCCTCGCAAAAGGAGCCTTCTTCGTCTTCATCCACGCAAAAGACAAGCAAAAAGAAAACCAGTACAAAGAAAGCCGGTAAACCTGCTTTAACAAAATAAGGGGTATGAAACTACAACTCATTCACATATCGAGAATATTAATAACTCTCTTTTTGGCTTACCCTCAATTATGTGTGGGTATCCCAGCCGTGGAATATGAGCCAGTGTCCCTCAGTGGGAAATGGAACTGCAGTGATCAACTGGAGGTCTATCACAACTCGCCCCAAAATTTAACTGTTTGGAACAAACACTCCAATCCTTATTCTTCGAAAAGGGATAATAAAATGACTTATAGGTCATTTTGCAGGATAAAATAAGGCTCAAAGCTGTTGTGGGAGCG
>CAZLSW010000078.1:0-14258 GCA_964562375.1 uncultured Muribaculaceae bacterium
TGGTGCGCACCTACGACACTGAGCGTGTAATCCGAAAGATGCGCGACGAGGTGCTCCCCGGAATGATGAAACTGCGACCCGACATCGCCCGCAAAATCAAGGATGAAGGCAACGTCAACCTCGCCGACCTGGAGGAGAACCCCGAGTGGCACGAGTTGCTCGACCGTAGCGGCATCTCCGACAAGCTCAAGGAGCTTTCCGAGCTCCAAGAGGAGGGTGCCGACGTGATGATGGGCGCGTTCTCCACTCTTAAGAATTTCCCTTTCTTCCGCGACGTGGCCAATTGGTGGCGTCCCTTCTCGGCCGACAACTTCCACGTCACACGCGCCCTCGGCCAAGGCCACCAAGCCGTTCTCGATATGCTCGTGTCGGCTCCCATGCTTTGCGACAGCGACAAGTACTCGTTCGCCCTTTCCATCGCTTCCATTCCCGAGGCCAACCGCGAGACCATGACACGCCAGCTTGAGGCCCATTCAGCCCAGTTGGCTGAGATGCGCATGGCCTCGGAGATCTCCACCAACGCTCCCCGCCGACGTTACATGGCCCTGGCCATACAAAATATGTACCGATTCTTCCACCTCTATCGCCGCAAGGGCGACTTCCGCGACCCGTTTAACGCCGATCTCGACCTCTCGACTGTCGAGGCGCTCGCCCAGGATCTCACCGACCGCATGCAACGGCGCCTGGTGGCCGAATTTTACTTCAAGCGTAAATACTGGCAAAAGGCGTTGGATATGCTGCTGCCGTTGGCCGACAAAGAGGGTACCGGCAAGGAATACGCCACCCTGTACCAGAAAATCGGCTACTGTTACCAGCAGTTGGGCGACTTCGAGGCCGCTGTCACCGCCTACGAGCGCGCCAACATGCTCAACGAGGCCAACCATTGGACGTGGCGACGTCTGGCACAATGTTACCGCCAAATTGGCCAGGTGGACAAAGCCATTGACTATCTTCGCCGCCTCGAGGAGTATTATCCCGACGACACGGCATTGGCAATGACCTTGGGGCACGTGCTTATGGAGAAAGGCGACATCCCCGGAGCCTTGGACCAATATTATAAGGTGGATTATATCGACGGCACCTCCTCCAAGCCTTGGCGCGCAATCGCTTGGTGTATGCTCCTTACCCGCGACCTCGATGGCGCCGACAAGTATTACCGCCGTATCCTCACCGAAGGACAGCCTTCGGCCGAGGATTACCTCAACATGGGTCACTTGGCACTGGTGCGCAACGATTTCAAGGAGGCCATCAACGCCTACAAGACGTTCATTGACCTGCAAGGTGATGGCATTGAGGGATTCGTCAAATCGTTCCGAGCCGACCGCGACTCCCTCCTCCAAATGGGAGCCGACCCCTCGCTCATCCCCCTCGTGATCGACACCATCCAATACTCCCTCGGCCCCCAACCCCCCGAAGGATAGGCCCCCAAACCCCCGAAACGGGGGCTTAAGATAGCTCAGAAGCTCCTTTCCTCCTTTAAAGATTTAATGCTTTAAAGCTTTAAATCCCTAACAACTAAAAACTAACAACTAAAAACTAAAATACTCCTCTATGGTAATTCAACGCTGGCAATCAGTACTTCTTTTGGTAGCTGCCCTCTGCATGGGTGGCGCCGCGATCTTCCCTTTGGGACCCATGTTCCTGGTAATCTCCATCTTAGTGGCCGTGCTACTGTTCCTGGCCATCTTCATGTTTAAAAACCTGCGCCGTCAGCGGCTCGTGACCCTTATATCCTCGCTGCTTATTGTGGTGACGGCCTTTGTGGGCGTGATGTCGATGCCCGCGTTCTGCTTCTGGCCCCTCTTGCTGATGTTTGTGGCTTTGCTGTGCGCCGCTTGGGCCTACCGCCGCATTGGCGCCGATGACCGCCTCCTCCGCTCGGCCGACCGCATCCGCTAAATCGCAAGTTTTATTTTTTGAAATAAAGTTTTGTAATTTGAAACTTTATTTGTAGTTTTGCGTTTAAAATTTAGATATGAGAATTTTCACAGAAAAGGCATTAAAAGAATACTCCGAAACCCATCCGGAAGCTCGAGTAGCTTTGCAGGACTGGGTGACAAGGGTTAAAAATAGCCAGTGGAAATGTTTTGCCGATATTAAGAAGATGTTTAACAGCGTCGATAGTGTAGGCAATCAACATTATGTGTTCAATATCAAGGGCAATGATTTTCGGTTAATCGTGGTAATTAAATTTACCATCCAATTTATCTATGTTCGGTTTATTGGCACTCATGCTGAATATGACAAAATTAAAGATTGTTCAATCATTTAGAATTTTACTATGACTAAGATTGAAAACGAAGAACAATATGAATGGGCGGTCAATCGAGTGGAAGAATTGTTGCCGTTGGTCAATGATTCCACACCATTGAATGATCCAGCAAGCATTGAATTGAAGCTTTTATCCGATTTAGTGGCCGATTATTCCGATGCTCATTATGCCTTGGGAGAACCCTCTTTGGTGGATATTATCAAACTTAGAATGTACGAAATGGGGTTAACTCAAGTTGCGTTGTCCAATTTGCTTGGTATAAGTCCATCTCGGGTAAGTGAATTGCTTTCTGGGAAAAGTGAGCCTACACTCAAAGTTGGCAGGGAGATAAGTCGTAAGCTTAATATTAATCCGGCTGTGGTTTTAGGAGTATAGCTATGCTTTTAGTGAAGGATTTGATGGCGTTTTTGGATGGGGCTGTGTGCAACTTCCTCGCCGTGAAAGAATGTGAGAAGAGGCTCGTTGAGAAGGGATTTCTTAAGTTGGATCCTTCGGAACGGTGGTGCATCCAGCCCGGTGGCCGCTACTATATCACCAAGAACGACTCGGCTATCTTCGCCTGGATTGAGGGCACTGGCGACGCCGCCGCTGGCTGGCGTATCATCTCGGCGCACAGCGATTCCCCGGGTTTCCGCATCAAGCCCAAGGCTGAAATGCTGTCCAAGGAGGGCGTGCTGCAATTGAACACCGAGGTCTACGGCGGCCCTATTCTCTACACGTGGTTTGACCGCCCGCTGTCGATTGCCGGCCGTGTGGTGCTGCGCAACCCCGAGGACACGTTGAAGCCATTGGGGAAGATTATAAAATTCGACCAGCCACTGTTGACGATCCCCCACCTTGCCATCCACTTCAACCGCCAGGTGAACGACGGCAACAAGTTGTCCAAACAGAAGGACATGATCCCCGTCATGGCCCTCCTCGACCCCACGGCCAACGTTGACGGCTACCTGCTTAAGATGGTGGCCGAAAAGGCAGAGGCGGCTCCCGAGGAGATTCTCGATTTCGACCTCACCCTCTACGACACCACCCCGGCTTGCCTCATCGGGCCCAACCAGGAGATGATCTCTAGCGGTCGCTTGGACGACCTGTCGATGGTGCACGCGGCTCTTTCGGCCCTGCTACAGGCATGCGACACCCCATGCGAGCAAACCCGTCTGATGGCTATTTTCGACAACGAGGAGACCGGCTCGGGCACCAAGCAGGGCGCGGCTTCCCCAGTGCTTTACAATCTATTGCAGCGTCTTAATATGGCCAAGCAGGGAACGGAGGACACCTTCGTCCGTGCCATCGACCGCTCATTCATGATCTCGGCCGACAATGCCCACGCTATCCATCCCAACTACCGCGACAAGCACGATCCCACCAACCATCCCGTGCTTGGTGGCGGACCCGTGGTGAAGATCAACGCCAACTGCAAGTACATGACCGACGCCGTGTCGGCCGGCATCTACAAGGAGATTTGCCGCAAGGCCGGAGTCCCGGTACAGGAGTTTGTCAACCACAGCGACTCGGCTGGCGGCTCCACCCTCGGCAATATCCTCACGTCGCAAATCGACCTGCGAGGCGTCGACATGGGAGCCGCGATGTGGGCCATGCACTCCTGCCGCGAGACCGCCTCTCCCCTCGACCACCAGCTCATCACCCGCTCCTTCCACCAATTCTACACCCTGTAATGGTAAGTAATCCTAAGGAGGCGTGCCAGATTTTGGCAAGGTTGCTCGTGGCGCATGGGGTGAAGCGGGCCGTGCTGTCGCCGGGGAGCAGGAATGCCCCGCTGGTGGTCGCTATCGCCCGCCAGGAGGGTATTCACAGTTACGTCACCATCGACGAGCGAGCCGCGGCATTTGAGGCATTGGGAATGGCCGAGATCTCGGGTGAGCCAGTGGCGATTGTCTGCACCTCCGGCACTGCGTTGCTCAATTACGCTCCCGCCGTGGCTGAGGCCTACTATAAGAAACTGCCGCTGATTGTGGTGTCGGCCGACCGTCCCGCCGAGTGGATCGACCAGGACGATAGCCAGACGTTGCGTCAGCCCGGAGCGTTGGCCAACTTCGTCAAGCGCTCTTACAACCTGCGCGCCGAGGCCCGCGACGACACCCAGCGATGGTGGGTGAACCGGGAGATTAACGACGCGTTGACCCTCGCCCAAAGCGGCGTGCGAGGTCCCATTCATATCAACATTTCCATTGACGCTCCCCTGTGCCCCGTGACACCCGCGGTGGCTGAGCAGAGGGTGGTGGCCTTGGTGGAGCCTCGCCTCGACCTTACCGCCTCGCAGGCCCGCTGGCTGGCCACTGAATTGGCCCCGCCGCGCCGAGTGATGGTAGTAGCCGGTTTCCATGCCCCCAACGACGCTATCAACCGCGCCTTGGCCCGCATGGGCAGGATGAACAATGTGGTAGTGTTGGCCGAGAACTTAGCCAACTTGCATTTCCCTGAACTGATCTCGCGCATCGACACCGTGCTGTCGCAGATATCCAAGGATGCCGAGGCCAACTATCGGCCCGATGTGGTAATCACCTATGGCGGCGCTCTTGTGTCGCGATTGGTGAAGCGATTCCTTAGACGTGCCGACGGCGTGGAGCATTGGCACGTGGGCGTGAGCGACCACACGATCGACTGCTTCCAGCATCTTGTGAAGCGCGTGGACGTGGCACCCGAGCTGTTCTTCCCCGCGCTCGCCTCGGCGTTGTATTCCCATCGCGGCTATTCCACTTATGCGCAGCTATGGGCGGCGTTGGCCAAGGACGCTTACGCCAGCCACGACCGCTTTGTGGCCAATGCGCCATGGTGCGACCTCAAGGCATTCTCCATGATGATGCCCGCGTTGCCACGCAACCTCTACCTTCAGATCTCCAACGGCACGGCCATACGCTACACCCAACTGTTCGATTGCGCCAGCCCACGCCTTGACTGCAACCGAGGGGTGAGCGGCATCGACGGGTGCACCTCCACGGCCGTGGGAGCCTCAGTGGTGCATCCCAACGCGCTGATTACGGGCGATATGAGTATGCAATACGACATCGGGGCGTTAAGCTCGCAGCAGCTCACCGGCCGAACCCGTATCATCGTGATGTGCAACGGAGGTGGTGCCATTTTCCGATTCGTGGGCGACACCTCCGAGCTACCAGAATTGGACCGATATCTGGCCGTGGGTGTAAAATTGCCCTTGGAGGAGCTATGCAAGGGTTACGGCATGACTTACCTCTCGGCCCACGACGAGAGTTCGCTCGCCAAGGCACTTCCCCGCCTGTGGCAAGCCTCCAATCGGCCTGTGTTGCTTGCGGTTTATACCGACGGTATCCTCTCGGCCGAAATCCTGAGAAAATACTTTAACCGACTGAATACAACCAACTTAAAACCATCATAATCATGTCACAAATCCAATGGGAAACCATTAAAGAATACACCGACATACTGTTTCAGCGACACGGTCGTATCGCCAAGATCACGATCAACCGCCCGCAGGTGTACAACGCTTTCCGCCCCTTGACCAACCGCGAGATGCTCGACGCGATGGACTATTGCCGCGAGTCGCCCGAAGTGGGCGTGGTCGTTCTCACAGGCGCTGGCGACAAGGCATTCTGCTCGGGGGGCGATCAGAAAGTGAAAGGCATCGGTGGATACATCGACGATAACGGAGTGCCACGCTTGAACGTGCTCGACCTTCACAAGGCTATTCGTTCGCTGCCCAAGCCGGTGATCGCCATGGTCAACGGCTACTCCATAGGTGGTGGCAATGTGCTGCAGGTAGTGTGCGACCTTACTATCGCCTCCGAGAACGCCCGATTCGGTCAAACGGGACCGAAGGTGGGTAGCTTTGACGCCGGTTTCGGCTCGTGTTACCTGGCTCGCTGCGTGGGTCAGAAGAAGACTCGCGAGATATGGTTCCTGTGCAAGCAATACACGGCTCAGGAGGCGCTGGAGATGGGCATGGTCAACTGTGTCGTGCCTTTTGACAAGCTTGAGGAGACCACCGTTGAGTGGTGCGAGACCATCCTCAAGCGCTCACCCATGGCCCTGCGCATGATCAAGCGAGGGCTGAACGCCGAGCTCGACGGTCAACGCGGATTGATGGAATTTGCCGGCGACGCCACGTTGATGTATTACCTGATGGCTGAGGCTCAGGAGGGGAAGAACGCCTTCCTCGAGAAGCGCGACCCCGATTTCGACCAATTCCCCAAATTCCCGTAAAATTTCCCTCATTCCTTTCTCCTTTAATCCTTTCATCCTTTACAGGAGGAGAGAATTAAAGGATTAAAGGATTCAACTTCTCAAGTGTTGAAACCACGAATTAACACTAATGAACACCAACAAATTAACAGGGTTTCTAATAAATTTTAGAGAGCTAACGCTCTTTAATTAACACTAATGCAGATAGCGTTGCGTTATGGAAATTCGTGTTAATTCTTTGCGAAGCAAAGCTTAATTCTTGAATGAGGATAAAGATTAATCGCTGAATTAGTGGAAATTCGTGAAAATTAGTGGTTTCTTGGATTACTTGCGAAACTTGAGTTAAAGGAGGAGAGACTCGCTGCTGAAAACTGAAAGCTGAAAACTTTAATGCTGAAATCCACTTATTGCCGATATTTTCTGGCGTTCAATGAGCCAGCCACAACCTCGCGCGAGACGATGCGGGTGAAGGAAACTTACTTCGTGAAGCTCTGGGACAGCCGTAAACCCGAGGTTTATGGGGTAGGGGAGTGTGGCCTGTTTCGTGGCCTGAGCCAAGAGGACACGCCCGATTACGAGGCCACCCTTGCGGCCACTTGCCGATATATCCACACCGTCGACATCTCCACAATCCCCGTCAGTTCCATCGCCATGGGTTTTGAAACAGCCCTGCGCGACCTCCGTGGCGGCGGGACGCGTCGGTTGTGGGATTCCCCATTCTCCCGTGGGGAGCGCGCTATCACCATCAACGGATTGATATGGATGGGCGACCGTGACACTATGGCCGAGCGGATAGAGGCAAAGCTGAAAGCGGGTTTTCGTTGCTTGAAGCTGAAAATCGGCGGGATACGTTTCGACGAGGAGGTGTCGCTTTTGGAGTTGATACGCTCGCGGTTCACGCCCGATCAGCTCGAGATACGCCTTGACGCCAACGAGTCGTTTGACCCATGTGAAGCTTTGGGCAAACTTGAGCGACTGGCAAAGTACAACATCCACTCCATTGAGCAACCCATTAAGCGGGGATTACTGAAGGAGATGCGAGCGCTTACCAAGGCTGGGATCATCCCAATAGCCCTTGACGAGCAGCTAATTGGCGTTACCGACAGCGACGCCAAGCGACGAGTTCTTGACAAGATACGGCCAGCGTATATCATCCTTAAGCCCTCGCTGTGCGGCGGTTTTGCCCAAGCCGACGATTGGATCGCGGCGGCTCAGGAGCACGGCATCGGCTGGTGGGCGACCTCGTCCCTGGAATCCAACGTGGGTCTTAACGCTATCGCCCAGTGGGTTGCGGCCAAGAATCCCGTAATGCCTCAGGGCCTCGGCACCGGCCAGCTTTACCGCAACAACATCCCCTCGCCCCTGCGCCTATCCAGCGACGGCCTCTCCCTCGCCCCCACCTCCCCCTGGTCCCTCACCCCCATCATTTGGCGATAATGAAGATCACAGGAGAAGGACGCGATATTGTGAGGTTGTGGCGAGAGGGGGCTGAGGGGTTCCCGGCCAGGACTTCGGGTTCGACGGGGAAGCCCAAGGACGTGTGGCTGCCAAGGCAGGATGTGACTGCCTCGGCTCGAGCAACCAATGAGCGATTCGGGATTACCAAGGGTTCCTTGCTGGTGTCGCCGCTTTCAGCTGACTATATCGCAGGCAAAATGATGATTATAAGGGCGTTGTTGGCCGATTGCGAACTTGTGATGGAGCGCCCTTCCAACCATCCGCTACTTGAGGATTACGGCGAGATACAGTTGTTGCCGATCGTCCCCTCGCAAGCGCAACACTTGATAGAGCATCCAGCGAAACTGGCCAGGGTGAAGAATGTGATAATCGGGGGCTCGGCCATTCCCTCTGATATGGAGCGTGAGATAGTCAATTGGGGTACAAATGTTTACGCCACTTATGGGATGACCGAAACGTGCAGCCATGTGGCATTGCGCAGGATAGGCGAGGAGACTTACGAGGCAATGCCGGGCATTACATTTTCCACCGATTCCGAGGGACGGTTGACGATTCACGCTCCCGCATACAGTTTTGGTGTGTTGACCACCAACGACGTCGTGGAATTGGTGTCGCCACGGGAGTTCCGCTATCTTGGTCGCGCCGACAATGTGATCAACTCGGGAGGCATCAAGATTCACCCCGAGGAACTGGAGGCTCTTCTGTCGGAGTGTATTCAACAGCCCTTTTACCTCACATCTGAGCCGCATCCATTGTGGGGGGAAGCCTTAGTGATGGTTGTGGAATCAAGCGACTCCACCATTAAGGACCGATTACATGATATATGCGCCGAGCTCTTGCCCCCCAAGCAACGTCCCAAAAGGATAATCATCAAGAAAGAACTTCTTCGCACCGCCTCGGGTAAAATTATCCGGCGCCGACTGTGAGCAAATCACCACCGATGGGTGTTATAAGAAAAAGTGCTACCTTTGCAAGTGTTACAAGTACAAGAGAGATGTCCAACCCCCAATAACGCGTGATATATGGAGGCTATTACAAGTGAAAATGTGATGTTGATAGGGTCGCTGATCCTGATGGTAGGCGTGCTGATAGGGAAAACGAGCTATCGCACGGGACTGCCTCTGCTGTTGATTTTCTTACTCGTGGGTATGGGCTTCGGTATCGACGGCCTGGGAGTGCAGTTCAGCGACATCCACACGGCGCAGTCGATTGGTATGATCGCCTTGTGTATCATCCTTTTCTCAGGCGGATTGGAGACCAAAGTCGCTGCTATACGGCCAGTGTTGGCGCCGGGATTGGTACTGTCGACCGTGGGCGTCTTGTTGACGGCCTTGCTGACGGGAATATTCGTATGGTGGCTGTCGGGGATGAGCTGGACCAACATCCATTTCGCCTTGTTGCCGTCGCTGTTGTTGGCGGCCACGATGTCGTCAACCGATTCGGCCTCGGTGTTCGGAATCCTTGGCACGCAGAATGTGCATCTCAAGCAGCAATTGCGCCCGATGCTCGAGCTGGAGAGCGGCTCCAACGACCCTATGGCCTACATGCTCACTATCTTGCTCATCGAGACTATCCAATTGGGCGGGAGCCTCTCGGCGGCCGAACTGTTGTGGCAACTGTTGCTGCAATTCGGAATAGGCATCGCCGGTGGCTATGTGTGCGCCAAAATCACCCAGTGGGCCATCATCCGCTACCGCCGTATTGGCCAGAAAGCGGCTACCAATGAGGACGGCGAGCAGGCCTCGTCGATGATCTCCATCCTCACGCTTGGGGCCGTGTTCATGACCTTCTCTGCCGTAACCCTACTCGGCGGAAACGGCTATCTCGCTGTGTACCTGTTGGGTATACTAATCGGCCACTACAAGGTGCCCTGCTACCGTGGTGTCACGAAGTTTATGGGTGGCATGAGCTGGCTGGGACAGATTGTTGTGTTCCTTATGCTTGGGCTGCTTGTGAATCCCCGGGAGATGATGACCACGGCAGCCGTGTCGCTTCTGGTGGGCGTGTTTATCATTTTGGTGGGCAGGCCGTTGAGCGTGATGGTGTGCCTGTTGCCATTCCGTAAGGTGACGATGAAGGCGCGTCTGTTCGTGTCGTGGGTGGGCCTGCGCGGAGCCGTGCCTATCATCTTCGCCACCTACCCCGTGATAGCCGATGTGGAGGGCGCGAGCCAGATTTTCAACATTGTGTTCTTCGTCACCCTGCTCTCGCTGCTAATTCAAGGAACCACCGTGGTAAAGGCCGCTCGCTGGCTACGCTTGGTAAAGCCCCAGCAACAGGAGACCGATTTTGGCGTGGAGCTGAGCGACGATGTGCCCACGTCGCTCCACACCGTGGTACTCAATTCACGCCAATTGGAGCGTGGCAACACCCTTCGTGACCTCGCCCTGCCCCAAGGGTCGCTGGTGATGATGATTAAGCGTGGCGACCGCCGCATCGTCCCTAACGGCACCGTAAAGCTCCGCTCGGGCGATGCCCTGCTGATCATCCAGGAGGAGGCGCAGTGAGAATAGTTTTCAGTTTTCAGTTGGCCTTGGTTGGTGTCTGGTTTAAGGGCTGTGGGGCTAAGGCAGAATGAATGGAGGAACCGGGATATTGGCCAAGGAGGCACGTAGATTGCCCAAGGGATAGTCGGCATAGTTGTATCTCAGTTCGCGGATTGGGGACAGGTCGTCGCTTATCACTTCAATCTCGGTGGAAGAGATTTGATGGGCATTGGCGAGGTGCCAGTGTCCTTTGTCGTCGAGGGAGGTGAAGCCTTGGCCTCCCCCGGCTATCACAACGGGGGCGTTAAAGGTAATCATTGCTCGCTCCCCATCGAAATCATAAGAAGTGACGCTAGGGGCCGTACAAATGAGGTCGGAGCGCCCGTAGTCGTGATGCAGGGCAACGTTAGCCAAGCGACGTGCTACCTCCTGCTTGTTTTTGGGGTGAATGTCGTCGGCGTTGCCAAGGTCGATGGCCGTTACCATATCCACATGAGGTAAGGTCAAGGCCGACGTTTGGGCTTGACGCAGGGCGGCGTACTGGGATAGCGGCTGTAGTTGCATCGGCTGCTGATATGCCGCGAGTTGCACAAAGTAGAATGGCATCTGGGGCTGGTTCCATATATTTCGCCAAGCGGTTACCATCGCCGGAAATAGGCGCGAATATTGCTCGGCACGGCCCACATTGGCGCACCCTTGATACCAAAGGACGCCCTTGATAGGCATCACCTGGCACGGATGAATCATGGCGTTAAACAGCGTGGTAGGGGCAAACTCACACATGGGGGATTGTGGCTTGGGCGGCAACTGGGAGAAGTCGCTGGCCACGGCGTAATCCCATCTACCGGCTAACGATTGTTGCCAGTGGCCTATCTTCATGCTCAATTTCTCGGGGTCGCCCCATATTCCGCCTCCACCATTGGTGTCTATTACCTTGACGAGTATCTCGTTGCGACCGTGACGAAGCGCGGTGGCTGGGACGGTGTAGAGACGTGGGGTGTCGTAACCGCTTGTGTGACCCACCTCTTGTCCATTGACGTAGGTGACATCCTCGTCGTCGACGGCGCCAAGGCTCAACAGGGCGTCCTCTATGGCCAGGCTGTCGGGAAGGGTGAAGGAGGTTTTGAGCCATACAACGCCGTCAAATTCAGGCAGCACCGATTGTTCCCACAGCCCCGGCACTGGCATTTTGTCCCATTCCATCGCGGTTTCATCCAATTGCGTGGGTATTGCTATCGCCTCCCAATTCTCGCGCTCTTTCTGGTAATCGGCTTGTATTTTAGACGGGTTATAGCCCACGGCTTCCAAGTAGTTGAGCTGGTCGACAAACTCGTTTTGCTCCCGAAGCATATCCCGAGGCGACCAGGCTTCTATGGGGGTGCCTCCCCAAGTGGCATCGATGATGCCAATGGGTATATCGAGGGAATCGGTCAAAGCGCGTCCGAAAAAGTAACCAATCGAGGAGAAATTCTCCACCGATTGGGGCGTGGCGCTGCGCCACCCTCCCATGTTCACGTCAGGGTCATCGACAGGGAGAATGGATGTTGCAGGGGTCATTTGCAACAGTCGCAGGCGAGGACTATTGGCTTGGGCTATTTCCCTCTTGTAGTCCATGACCTTCCCCCATCCTTTTAACGGCATCTGCATATTGGATTGACCTGAGCAGAGCCACACATCTCCTACAAGCACGTCGTTCAACGTCAATGTGTTGCGCCCATCTTTCAACACAATAGCGTAAGGTCCCCCGGCTGGTGGTGTTGGCAAGGAAACGGAAAACCGTCCTTTAGCGTCGGCCTTGGCGACGATTGGCTTGGCATCCCAAGAGGAGGTTACGGTAATGGTGGAGTTGGGACGGGCTTGGCCCGGAATTGTGAGCGTGGAGTGTTGTTGCACGACCATGCTGTCGGTGAACACTCGCGGCAATTGGATTTGCGCCTGGACGGCCAAGGTGGTCATGGCGCTAAGGATTGACAATAAGATATGTTTCATGATCTTCCTATATTCTCTACGGTGTGGTCGAAGGTGCCTTTTGACGTGAGGGCGCGGTTGCGGGTCTTCATGCGCTTGTTGTAGATGGTCTGGACGGAGCAGTGGAGGATGTCGGCGATACGCGCGCTGTCGGTGATGCCCAGGTGGATGAGGGCGTAGATGCGTAGCTCGGTGTTGAGACGCCCTTCTTCCTTGGGTAATAACTGTTGGTCGGGTTGAAGAAGTCGGTTGAAATCCTGAACGAAATCGGGATAGACGCTCAGGAATGTCTCGTCAAATTTTTTGTAATACTCCTTGAGCAAGGCTTGCTCGTCGTCACGGTCCTCGGCGAGTTGCAAGGCCTTGTCGTATTGGCTGGATTTGAGCAAACGGAGCATGGAGCGACGGAACACCTCCACCTTGTCCAAATACTGGGAACAAGCCTCGAGCATTTCGCCTATGCAACGAGCTTTTGCCCGGTCGCTTTCCTCGAGGGAAGTGTTGGTCTGTTGCATTTGTTGTTGCATTTGGAGCATCTGCTGGTTGTTGTCGGCCAGCTGGGAGTAGGTGGTTGAGAGTTCCTCGAGGCGGTCGGTAATACCCTCCTTGGCCCGGGCTAGATTGTCGTAGGAGCGGGCTAATTTGCGGCGCTGTAGGTAGATGTAGACGCAGGTGGCCAGAAGGATGAGGGCGAAGAGGATTGTGAGCCAGGTGTGGGTGCGGTCGGCACGGTGGAGTTGCAGGAATCGGTCGTGGTAGTGGCGATGAATTTCGCTTTGGAGTGAGGCCACGCGTAGCATTCTCACGCGGTTTTTGAACCTCTCGGCGCACACCATGCAGTGGTCGACGTAATCGTAGGCTCGTTGCAACTCTCCCTCTCGGTCCATAATCACGGCCAATTCTTCCAAGGAGGCGATTTCGCGATTGGATATGCTGAGGTCGGCCTGAGCGCTGCGAATCAGGTAGTTGACCTTGCCTTCCTCGTCTCCAAGGGTGTCGTACAGGCGTGCCACCATCCACGCTAGCGTGGCGTCGCTTTGGGAGTCGTAGCTCAGTTGGTCCATCACGGGAAGCACCTGATCGAGCACCTGCCGGGAGCGCTCGGGGTCGCCCATGGCTTGATAGGCCAGGTAGCGGTAATATTCGGGGTGGGAGGGTGGTATTATCCGCATCAGGGAGTCGAGCACGACTTTTCCCTCGGCTGGGAGCATTTCCACCTCCGAATTGATTTTCTTGTACTGGTTTTCGTGGGAGATGAGATAGATTTGCTGGCGCATGTAGCGGATTTTCAGGTCGTTGGACAGCCCGGTAGGGTCGACTTTGTCGAGCTCTGAGCGGCCCTCGTCGAGCAGGCCGATAGAGGTGTAGATGGTGGAGGCGATGATGCGAATCTCGTCCTGGAGGTCGGGACGGTTGAGCCGTTCGGCCATTTCGAGGATGCGTTTGCCGTAATAGAGTGCCGAGTCGCCGTCAAATGTTTGGTACTCGTCAAAGATGGATTTGGCCACCCAGAATCGTTCCTCGTCGCCGGTGGTACGGTCGAGCTTGGCTTTCAATCCGTCGATGCGCTCTTGTTTCTGCTGCTCAAGCTCGTCGGAGCGTGCCAGCAGGTCGTCAAGCTCACGCAACGCTTGCTGGTTGTCCTTGCTAAGCACAGTGGCATCGACCGTGAAGCACGGCAAACAGATGAGTAGACATGTTATAAGGTGTCGAATGTTCATGGCGAGAATTTGAGGCGGAAAGTCCCGCACAAATTTAGCGATTTTTCTTCAAATGGGGAGATTAGAGGGAAAGAATTAGCGGGGGTGTTGCCATCACGGCGACACCCCCGCGGTCCATGTTCAAGTTTTTGACTTATAGGTCATTTTGCAGGATAAAATAAGGCTCAAAGCTGTTGTGGG
>CAZLSW010000079.1:0-13529 GCA_964562375.1 uncultured Muribaculaceae bacterium
CCCGACCCTCTGCTTGTAAGGCAGATGCTCTGAACCAGCTGCGCTAAGCGCCCGTACTTCTCAAAAGCGTTGCAAAGGTAAGGCTTTTTTCTCAACCGCGCAAATTTTTCTCCAACTTTTTCTCCAACGCGAGCCCATCATCCACGCTAGAGGTGGATGATGGTGGTGAATTGGGCCCACGGTGTGGAGGTGAGGTCGCAGGTGCGCGGCACCACGAGTGTGGCGGTGAGGTAGGTGTCGGGGTCGAATGTGTCGGAGGCGATGGTGGGGGCGATGTCGCCCTGAAGGACGATGAGGGTGAGGTGGTCGCAGCCGGTGAAGGCGCGGGAGCCGATTGAGATGACGCTAGCGGCGATTTCCACGGTTTCCCAGTTGCCGTAGACGAAGGCCGCATCGGCCACGGAGGTAACGATGTAGTGGAGGTTGACGGCCTCGATGGCGTCGGGAATGGTGAGGACGGGAGACACATCACCCCCTTTGACGAGATAGCCTGTGGCTTGGGCTGTGTGACGGTCGTTGTCGAGGACGTAGGTGACGTTGTCAACAGTGGTTCCTGAGAGGATAAGGTCCTCGCTGGCGCATGCGCTGAGCAGGAGAGAGGAGGCGATAAGAAGGAAGTGGAGGGTTTTCATAGTGGTTAATGGTTAGTGGTTAGTGGGTTATTTGAAGCCGATGCGGGGAGAGGTGATGGTGGGCAGTGGCTGGGGGATGTCGCGCACGGTGATGCGGAGTAGGTCGTGTCCCGTTAGTTGTTGCTTTTCGCAGCGCACGGCGTGACGTATCAGACAACGCTGCAGCAGGTTGACCACTTCGCGGGCGTTGCCGAAGTCGCGGTCGCGCCGGTCGTAGATGTCGCGCAGCAGGCGGCAGAAGCCGTGCCAGGCGTTGGGGGTAAAGCTGAGGCCTTGGGCTTTGGCTTTCCGGTGGGTGATTTCGAGGAGTTCGTCCCAGGAATAGTCGGGGAACGACAGTACGTTGATGAATCGGGAACGGATGCCGGGGTTGAGTTGGTAAAGTCGCTCGAGGGATTTGTCGTTGGCGTATAGAGCTAGGACAACGGCGATGTCGCGGTTAGACTCCTCTGCAAGAACTTGTAGCATGAGCTGAATCACCCCTTTCCCGGGGTCGTGGGGGTGAGGGCCGTTGAACAGAAGCCCTGCCTCGTCGATGAACAGGCAACCGCCTTGGGCTAGTTTGAGGCATTGTCGCATGCGTTGCTCCTCGGTGCCGAAATGCTCGCCAACGAAGGTGCTGCGCGATGCGACGACGGTGTGGCCCCGGGAGAGGATTCCGGCCTTGTGGAGCAGCCCTCCGTAGATGCGGCACATGGTGGTTTTCCCGGTGCCGGGATTGCCGGTGATGATGGTGTGGAGGTTGACACCAGGGGCGTTCATCCCCGGGAAAGCCTCCTTTACGCGCTTGGAGTAGCGGGCATAGGCCACAATGTCGGACATGGAGGATTTGAGTTGGTCAAGGCCCACCATTTGGTTGAGAAACTCGTGGGGGTCGACCAGAGGGGCCAGGATTTCGACTGGGGGCATGTCCTCCTGCTTGAGGGTGAAACGCTCCCCCGAAGGGCTCACGGCCTCGGTGGTTTTGCGGAAGTCGGGATCCTCCAGGGCGAAGAACTCGTTGAGTGAGTCGGCCGGGATTTGTTCGGTGACGTTGCATGGGCTGGGGCAGGGGGCGTGATCCACTCCGGGGTCGTGCTGCGGACCGGGAAGGTTGAAGAGGGTAGGGGGCTCAAGGTACGATTTGTAGGGGTGGTAGAGGGAGTAAAGCTTGTCGTAAAGCTTATGGGAGCGCGCGAACTGATCGAAGATTTTCTTGCCGTCGCGGTTGTTGGCGTTGTTGGGGAGAACCCAGTTGTCGAGGTCGTTGGCTCCGTGGAACACCACGCCGTTGTCGTCCTCGAAGGTCTCCTCCATGTCGCAGTCGTTGATGATGTGGGTGTTGGAGACCAGCACGATCAGTGTGTCGTTGATTTTGTGACTGAGGTCGCTAATCGCCTCGCGGAACCCTCGACGGAGGGTGGAGAGTTGGGCGAAGGGGCTTACGCGGTGGGTGTTGGAGGTGAACCACAGGGGTCGCTCGTCGCCAAATTCCTCCTCGTCGGCCAGTTCGTCCTCAGCGCCTTGCGTGTCGATGAGCACCAAGGCGGCTTCGTTGTCCGAGTAGCAGAAATAGAGTGGTTGCCAGTCGGCGCAACTCCCCATCCCTTGGAACGGGGCGGCGAACGTGTCGGGGTCGTTGCCGATTTGCTCCTGAAGGTTGCGCAGCCCTTGGAGGTCCTTGCGGCGTGACAGTTGTTTTAGTCGATAGATGAATTTCATAGTAGCGGTAGGTTGATAGGTTTCGTAGTGTTTACGTCGCAAAGGTAGAGAGCTACTACGACATCTATTGTCGCAGTATTATATTTAACATCCGTTAACCAATTGAATAAATACCTATAAATAGGTATTGCGGGGGTGGGGGAAAGGAGGTAACTTCGCGGGCGACAAAGATAGCGATTCCAAGCCAAATTGGTTCTATATGCGTTTATCGGATTTAAAGCCCGGTGAGACGGGAATAATAGTGAAGATTTTGGGTCACGGCGCGTTTCGCAAGCGCGTGATCGAGATGGGTTTTGTCAAGGGACGGGAAATCACCCCGTTGCTTTCGGCCCCTATGCGCGATCCGGTAAAATATTCGCTGATGGGCTACGAGGTGTCGCTGCGCCTGAGCGAGGCGCGACTCGTGGAGGTGGTGCCCCTCGACGAGGCTGAAGCGGGAGTGGGGGAGCACACCAATGTGGAGATTGAGGAAAATCCGGATGCCAACACCCCGCGGCGCGACCGCTTGCGCGAGATCAACGTGGCCCTCATCGGCAACCCCAATTGTGGCAAGACCTCGCTCTTCAACATCGCCTCGGGAGCCAAGGAGCACGTGGGCAACTATTCCGGCGTCACTGTCGACGCCAAGACCGGCACATTCCGGCACGGCCTCTACACGTTCAACCTTGTGGATCTCCCAGGTACTTACTCTCTTACCACATATTCCCCCGAGGAGCGCTACGTGCGCAACTACCTGCGCGAGAAGTCGCCCGACGTGATTGTCAACGTGGTCGACGCGTCCAACCTCGAGCGCAACCTCTACCTCACCACCGAACTTATCGACATGGACCGCTCGATGGTGATCGCGCTCAACATGTACGACGAGCTAGAGGCCTCGGGCGCCCATCTCGATTACAAGACGCTTGGACACATGATCGGCGTGCCGATCGTACCCACCACCGCCAAGACGGGCCAGGGCATCGACCGATTGTTTGATACTATAATTAAGGTGTATGAGGGGGAGCATGAAGCGGTAAGGCACGTGCACGTGTCGCTTGGTCGTGACATCGAGCGCAGCGTCACTGTCGTCAAGGACGCGCTCAAGCGCGACCCCTACGTAACCCGCCATTTTTCGCCTCGCTATTTGGCAATCAAGCTGTTGGAGGGCGACAAGCAGGTGGAGGATCTCGTCAACGAGTCGCCCGACGCCAAGGCTGTCAACGACCTTTGCTCCCAAGAGCGCGAGCGCTTGCGCCTGTATAGCCCCGAGGAGGACCTTACATCGCTGATTGCCAACGAAAAATACGGATTTATCGCCGGTGCGTTGGCCGAAACCATGGACCGCTCGGGCGAGGAGTCGCCAAGCAACACCCGCATTATCGACGCCTTCGTCACCAACAAGCTCTTCGGTTTCCCTATCTTCTTGGGAATCATGTTCTTGGTGTTCTGGGCCACATTCGCCTTGGGCGCGTATCCCCAGGAATGGATCGAGGATGGCGTGGCGTGGCTAGCCGGAGTGGTTAACCGCTGGTTGCCTGCCGGTCCGTTCAAGGACCTGATAGCCGACGGCGTGATCGGCGGTGTGGGCGGCGTGATCGTGTTCCTTCCTAACATATTAATATTGTACTTCTGCATCTCGTTCATGGAGGATTCGGGCTACATGGCCCGCGCCGCGTTCATCATGGACAAGATGATGCACAAGATAGGGCTCCACGGCAAGTCGTTCATCCCCTTGATTATGGGATTTGGCTGCAACGTGCCCGCGATAATGGCCGCAAGGTCGATCGAGAGCCGCTCGTCGCGCCTTATTACGATTTTGATCAACCCGTTCATGTCGTGTTCGGCCAGGTTGCCGATTTACGTGTTGTTGATTGGCACGTTCTTCTCGGCGCACGCCGGCACGGTATTTTTCTGCGTCTATGTGCTGGGCGTGTTGATGGCGATATTGACAGCCCGATTGTTGCGCCGATTCTTGTTCACCAAGGACGAGACGCCCTTTGTGATGGAGTTGCCGCCGTATCGTATCCCCACGCTCAAGGCTTCCCTGCGCCACATGTGGTGGAAGGGGCAGCAGTATCTGCGCAAGATGGGAGGCATCATCCTGGTGGCCTCGATTATCGTGTGGGCGCTGAATTATTTCCCCATAGGCCCCCAAAATTCCGAGATTCCCGAGATTCCCGAGATTTCCGGGATTTCCGAGATTTCCGGGATTTCCGGGATTTCCGAGCCCAAAGAAGAAATTCATGAGCATGACAGCTACCTTGCCATGCTTGGTAAGGCTGTCAATCCCGTTATGGAGCCGCTGGGATTCACTTGGCTGGGTACAGTAGCCGCTCTGGCCGGTGTGCCAGCCAAGGAGATTGTCGTGTCGACCCTGGGCGTGCTGTACACGGGCGACGAGGAGGCCTCCGACCAAACTCTCGGTGCCCGGCTCACCACCCCCAATCCCGCCACTGGCGAACCCGATTTCACCCCGGCCTCGGCCCTCGCTTTCATCGTGTTCATCCTCCTCTATTGCCCTTGTATAGCCACCATTACGGCCATCGTCAAGGAGACGGGCCAGTGGCGCTACGGCGCCTTCTCGGCGGTTTACAACACCGCCCTCGCCTGGGTGGTGGCCCTCATCACCTACAACCTCGCACTGCTCTTCTAAAAAAGTCAAAAGTCAAGAGTCAAGAGGCAAAAGTCAAGAGGCTGGTTCCTTTTCTTCTTTCCTCCTTTCCTCCTTTAAAGGCCTTATTCGGCTTTATTCGGGATAAATTCTTCGATTTGGAAGATAATTTTTGCCGATTGAAAAAAAAGTTATACCTTTACGCTGACTTTCTGCCCGCGAGAGCCAGCGCCCTTTTAACGCCTTAAGGATTTAACGATTTAACCATTTAAAATCCCTAATTCTTAAAACCGCTCGCCACCCTCGCGTGTTAGAAATGAATAAGCGAATCAACCAGACGAAGACACGTAACCCGCAGCCCAGCTGCCAACATGCCTTAAAGCAATGAAGAAACTATTCACGTTAGCCTTAGTGGCCTTGATGGCCTTGTCAATTGTCCCGATGACGGCCCAAAATCAGGGCAAGTCGGGTAGTCAATACCGCGTGTACGGCGTGGCGTTCTATAACCTCGAGAATCTTTTCGACACGATTCCCAACAATCCCCTGGGTCGCGACGCCGAGTTCACCCCCGGTGGTGCTCGCCAGTGGGACGGCCGCAAATATTGGTCGAAGATCTCCAATTTGGCCCGCGCGATCGCGTCGTTCACCTCTCCCACCACCCCTATGGGTCCCGCCATCATCGGCGTCAGCGAGATTGAAAACCGCTCGGTGCTCGAGGACCTCGTTGCCGACCCGCAAATCTCCAAATGGGACCTCCAAATCGTTCACCACGACTCCCCCGACCGCCGCGGCGTTGACGTGGGCATGCTTTACAACCCCCGTTTCTTCCAGGTGGAGAACGTGACCAACCACACCTTGTTTATTGAAGGCTACGAGTCGTTCCGCACCCGCGACCAGATGTGCGTCGTTGGCCGCATGGCTGGCGAGCGTATCGGCGTGATTGTCAACCACTGGCCGTCGCGTCTGGGCGGCGAGGAGCAGTCGAGCTACCTGCGCGAGGCTGCCGCAGCGCTGAGCAAGCATATCGCCGACTCCCTGTGGACTGTCGACCCCGCGATGAGCGTCATCATCATGGGCGACTTGAACGACGACCCCATGAACAAATCCTGCGCCAAAGTGCTTGGAGCCAAGAAAGATAAGAAAGGCGTGGGAGCGCATGAGTTCTTCAACCCCTGGTGGAAAGTGCTCGACTCGGGTGTGGGTACCCTCGCCTACAAGTCGGCCTGGAACCTCTTCGACCAAATCATCATCTCGGGCAACCTCCTCAGCGGCGACGAGCATCGCCTCCAGTACTGGAAATGCGAGGTGCTGAACCGCGAATTCATGCGCGACACCGAGGGCAACCGTCAGGGCTACCCCCTGCGCACCTACTCGGCCGGCGTGTTCCTCAACGGCTACAGCGACCACTTCCCCACCGAAATCTTCCTCCGTAAACTCGCGAAATAGCCCCAAACTTCTTAAATAGCCCCAAATTTAAGTAGGAAGTCGGGTCGTGCCGACCCGACAGACTCTAAGCCACTAATTTCACTAATTTACACCAAATGATCGAAGAAGTAATTTCGTGATAATTCGTGAAATTAGGGGCCAAAAGAGAACAAATTAGTGGCTAAAAAGAAAAATCCGTGGCAACCGATGGAAAAAGTTTAACTTAAAACCTAAATACCAAATTATGAAGAAAATTTTACTCTCAATGCTCTGCTTGGGCGCTCTTACCGCTTACGCAGGCAACGGCACCGCCGACAGCCCCTACACCGTGGCCGATGTAATTGCAGCGGCTCCCGAAAGTACAACTCCCACTAACACCGACGAATACGTCAAGGGCTACATCGTGGGCTACGTAAACGGTCAAGCTTACGAGTCGGGCATCCGTTTTACCGCCACCGCTCCTGATGGTGAGGAAGTTTCGCAAACCAATATTGTCCTTGCTGATGCCGCGGATGTAACTGACGCTTCAGTTTGTATCCCTGTGCAACTCCCCTCCGGCTCCTGCCGTACTGCCCTCAACCTCAACACCAACCCAGCCAACCTTGGTAAACTCGTTACCCTGCAGGGAGGTATTGCCAAGTATTTCTCAGTGCCCGGGTTCAAAAGTGTTAAGAGCTACGTGTTTGACGGTGACACCCCCGTTGAACCAGACAAAGCTTCTTACGGATACGTAAAATCGGTTACCGCCGGCAAAGCGTATCTCCTTTATGCTGAGGGAGTTATCGCCGAGCCAATCACTGGGAAAACCTATGGTTACTTACCCGTGACCTCGGCCACCATTGCCGACAACAAAATTCAGGCTGTGGAAGCTGATGAGTTCTTGATTGAATCCACCACTGGTGGTTACACAATCAAGGATAGCAACGGCATGTACTTGTACATGACTGGTACCTACAACTCATTCAACCTCGCTTCTGAGCTTCCCGCTGAAGGTGGCGTGTGGACCATCGAGATCCTTTCCGATGGCACCGCCAAAATCCTCAATGTGGCTATGAGCAAGTACATCCAGTACTCCACCAACTACACCTCCTACGGCTGCTATGCCGATGCTACCGGCACGCTTCCCTACCTCTTCGAGAAGGGCAACGCCGGCACCGACATCCCCGACGAGCCTGTTACCCCCGTTGAGACCGTCGACGTCAACTCAATCGCCGAGTTCCTCCAGGCTGCCAACACCGAGGCACCCTCGCGCTTCACCTTCCCCGTTACCGCCCTCTACCAGAACGGCAGCTACCTCTACGTGACCGACGGAACAACCCCGCTGTTGATCTACGGCCAGACCGGCAAAACCTACGTCAACGGTGACATCATCCCCGCTGGCATCACCGGCACCTACCAGAACTACTCCAACGGCCAGCTCCAGATGTCGTCGATCGACGCTGAGACCTTCCTCGATCCCACCAGTGGCTCCGCCATCCAGCCCGAGGTTTACCAGGTTGAGGAGGTGGCTACCGACCTCGTTTCGACCTACATCAAGATCCTAGGCGTCACCGTTGCCGCTACCGACAACGCCAAGACCTTCACCCTCAGCGACAACACGGGCGAAATCCAGCTCTACAACCAGTTCAACCTGTCGATCAGCGCCGGCGAGAACCTCACCTTCGAGGGCTTCATCGCCGTTCACTCCGGCACCCTCCAACTGCTCCCCAACGTCGACATGGGCGAGAGCGAGCCTGTAACTCCTCCCGTGGTTGACGAGAACGTATGCTACTTCGTGGCTCCCACATTCACCGACGTTGAGGGAACCCTCCTGTTCAACAAGGACGGCAGCGAGACCCAGAGCGCCAACACCGACGAATCGACCTCCCTCTGCGGCGTTGACTTCACCTGCAACGGCATCACCCTCCAGTTCTCCGCCCCCGAGGACGCTACCTACTTCACTGGCGCATATGGCGCACAAGTTCGCTGGTACCAAGGTAACTACTGCACCCTCACCCCCGCCAGCGGCGTAACAATCAAGCAAATCTACGTGCAGACCGTCGCCAACTCCAAGGGCAACTTCACCGCTTACGACGGCGAGACCGCTGTTGGTACCGTTGAGGGTGGCGGCACAGGCGCTTCCGACCCCATCACCTGGACCGGCTCCATCACCAACCCCCTGAAGCTCCTCGCCAACAAGGCCATCCGCTTCTCCTACATCAAGGTGACCACCGACGGCTACAACGCTGTTCGTAGCATCGAGATCGACAACGCCAACGCCCCCGTTGAGTACTACAACCTCCAGGGCATCCGCGTCGCCAACCCCACCGCCGGCCAGCTGCTTATCCGCCGCCAAGGCACCAACGTTTCTAAAATCCTGTTTTAGAAACCGCGGTTTCTAAAACAGGATTTTAGAAACGTAAGTACAAAGTATAAAGTATAAAGTGCCCCGCTTGGCCCTCGCCTGGCGGGGCTTCCCATGTCAAGTAGGAAGTCCCGCCGTGCCGGCGGGACAGCACAAGCGTCCGCGGCAGCCCTCCCGGGAGCGGGACCATCACTTTTTTCGCCCTACCTATTGCGAGATTCAGAAAAAGATTGTACCTTTGCGCCGTCAAAAGACAACATGGTGAGTTTAGCTCAGTTGGTTAGAGCGTCGGATTGTGGTTCCGAAGGTCGTGGGTTCGACCCCCACACCTCACCCTTGTAACATTTGGCGCGATCACCCTGAGGTGACCGCGCCATTTTTGTTTTAGCCCCTCCCCTGCCGTCCCCTCGTTCACCCCGCCTGCCGTCCCCTCGTTCACCCCGCCTGTCGTCCCCTCGTTCCCCTCGCCTGTCGTGCACTCGTTCACTCGTGCATTCGTGCATTCGAATCCCCGCCCCCCTCCTCAACTAAAAACTAGAAACTAAAAACTAGAAACAAGAAACAAGAAACAAGAAACTTTAAAACTTTTCCACTCCTATGCAAATCTCTACCTCCCTTACCCAGCTCGTAGGCCGCACCCCCCTGCTTGAGCTCTCCAACATCGAGAAATCCCTGGGCCTCAACGCCCGCGTTGTGGTCAAACTCGAATCCTTCAACCCCGGCGGCTCCGTCAAGGACCGCGTGGCCCTCGCCATGATTGAGCAAGCCGAGAAAGACGGCATCCTCCTCCCAGGAGCCACCATCATCGAGCCCACCAGCGGCAACACCGGCATCGGACTCGCCTGGGTAGCCGCCGTCAAGGGCTACCGTCTTATCCTCACCATGCCCGACACCATGAGCCTCGAGCGCCGCAACCTGCTCAAAGCCCTCGGCGCTACCCTCGTCCTCACCCCTGGCGCCCAAGGCATGAAGGGTGCCATCGCCAAGGCCGAGGAACTCCAGAAAGAAACCCCCGGCTCGTTCATCCCACAGCAATTCGAGAACCCCGCCAATCCCGCCGCCCACACCTCCACTACCGCCGAGGAAATCTGGGCTGACACCGACGGCAAGGTCGACATCTTCGTCTCCGCCGTAGGCACCGGTGGCACCCTCAGCGGCACCGCCCGAGGCCTCAAAGCTCACAATCCCGCCGTCAAGGCCATTGGCGTCGAGCCGGCCACCTCGCCCGTGCTCTCGGGTGGTCAGCCGGGCGCGCACAAGATTCAAGGCATCGGCGCCGGATTCGTCCCCCGCAACTTCGACCGCTCCGTTGTGGATCAAGTGGTTACCGTCACCGACCAGCAAGCCGTCGCCGCATCCCGACTCCTCGCCGAGAAAGAAGGCGTGCTCGCTGGCATCTCCTCGGGCGCCGCACTCGCCGCAGCCATCGAACAAGCCCAGCTCCCCGAGAACGCCGGCAAGATGATCGTGGCCGTCCTTCCCGACACCGGCGAGCGCTACCTCTCCACCATCCTCTACGACCGCGACGGCTACCCCGCTTAACCCCAAAACACTTTTTAACCACAAAAGGACATAAAAGGGACACAAAAAGCTAAGTTGTGGGATTACCCTAGGGCATCTGCGCACGCTTTTGTGTCCTTTTTGTGTCTTTTTGTGGTAAAAAGCCCTTAGTGGTCAATCTGCCCTCTGTGGTTAACCAACTGTTTGCGGTCGTTTGTGGCGTTGGATTCCCCTTTTGGCAGTATTGTTGGGCGAAAATGCCGAAGATTAGGTGATTTTGACAAAAATTTGCTAAATTCGCGCCGTGAAAATATGTCTAAAATACATTGACTTATTAACCCAACCGAACAATAAAACAATCAAATCACATAAAGAAAGTATGAAGAAAATCTTTACACTCGCGTTGTCGACCTTGCTGGCCCTCCCAGCCCTCCACGCCGACAACGATAACGATATCCAGTTGCCCAACAACGGCTTCGATGAAGACTGGGTAGCAGCCACCCCATATAACTCTGAGAATTATACAAAATCTAGTTTCACTGGTACTAATCCTGCCTCCTGGTGTATTTCCCATGTGCTCGGATTATGTAATGGCTATCTAAAAGGCACAGGCAGTTTGGTGACTGGAACGTCGGTTGATGGTTACAACGGAAGCCGTTATGCGGCTAAAGTTTTCAATTATCATACCGGTATCGGTACGCTGATTCGCCAGGTCCCTGGATATCTTACCCTTGGAACTACTTGGAGTACTTCGAAAGGTACGTATAGTATATCTAATACTGATGGGGGTACATTCGGAGGCTATGATTTTACTGGGCGTCCCGATGCCATGACGGTAATGTATCAACGCTCCCACGGAGATGGATCGTCTAATACTAACAGTAACATCGACTTTGACGAAACAGAACCTGCTACATTCGTTATTTACTTGTGGAACGGTACCTTTAAACAGGCTAATGTTCCCGCGTCGATTAACACTGGCGATGCCACCCAAATAACAATGATCAACCGCGACCGCTGCGTGCTCGGCAAAAGTCTTGAAGGATGTCAGGGTGGAGAAATCACCGAATATGGTACCCTCATTGCCAGTGCTGAAAGCTCAATAACGGGTGATACCAGTGGTTGGACGAGTTATCTAATGGAACTAAATTATACTGATGCTTCATCCGACACAAAATTAACCCCTGAAAAAATCAACGTTATATTCTCGGCTAACGACTACTTCAACATTTCGGCCAAAAGTGGAGAAAACAACACATTGATTGTAGACGACGTTAAATTGCTCTACTACTCGCAATTAACTGATTTACAAGTAAACGGTACTACAGTTAGCGGTTTCGCAGAAAATGTGGATTCCTATACCATACCTTACACAGGATTTTCTTCACTCCTCCCCGCTGATGCCAGCGCTTTCACTTATACCCGCAAGGGACAGAGTCGTACATCTGAAGTCAGCATAGACATCGACCGCAAAGTCAACCACCGCGCGACCGTTAAGGTAACTAACGCTGAGGGAACCGATGCGGAAGGTTTGAGAGAACATACTTATGTGATTCAATTCCCCACCCCCTACTACAGCCAACTTACCTCGCTGAGCGTAAATGGCGTAGCAGTTCCCGATTTCGCCGAGGACACCTACAACTACACTCTTAGTGGTTACGTGCCTGCGACTGCCGATGCTTTCACCTATACTACTAAGGTTGGTAGTGGCACTCCTACTGTTGACGTGGCCATCGACCGCGCAGCTTGCAAGGCCACAATCACTGTTAAGAACGCTGAGGGCGTTGATTACGACAACGTAAGCCCCACACCTATACCTTGCAATTCGACACCCCCTACTAGCGTGGCTGGAGAGGCCGTTGCCGGTTTTGCCGAGGATGTCTATAGCTACAATGTCGACGGCTATCTGCCCACCGATGTAGCTGATTTTACCTACACGTTGAAAGCAGGCAGCGGCACACCCACCGTTGACATCGCTCTCGATGCCGTTAACTACAAGGCTACAATCACCGTTACCAACAACGGAGGAGTTGATTATGACGGCCTTAGCACCCACACCTATACCCTCCAATTCAAAACCCCCTATTACAGCCAATTGGCTTCGTTGAAGGTTAATGGGGAAGATGTTGAGGATTTCGCTGAGGATACCTATGAGTACACGGTTTACGGTGATCTTCCTGTGGATGTATCGGCATTCGCTTATACCTTAAAGCAAGGGGGTGGCGGTAATCCTACAGCGTCGATTGCTCTTGACTCAACCGCCAAGACTGCTACAATCACTGTTTCCAACCCTGATGGCGTAGATCCCGAAGGCTTGAGTAGTCACGTGTACACCATCACATTTGCTGAGGTGCCTGAGCAAATCGAGGAGATTATCACTTATGAAGGATCCTTGACAATCGAAATGCTTGGAGCCGATATCAGTCCGGATGCCAACGCTAAATTCTATGTCCATGTAATTCCTGAGGGTGGAATAAATAAATGTACCTTTGTTCTTCCCAACTTTAAACTGGAGAATGTAAACGAAGGCACATTGGGTGACATCATCATTGAAAAAGTAACTTATGCTAAGAATGGTGATTATATCACTTACAAAGGCCAAAAAGAGAACTTGATTCTCACTCCTAGGGTTGATGAGACAGAAACCAGCATTGCTCCAAAGGATGACGAAGAGGAGGGCATCGTTGCCGATTGCTACCTTGATGGTGAGCAAACATCCGATAGCAAAGCCCACTTTAAGATTGACGTATATTGGAAAGTAGATGGCGCCCAAATTCCTATCAACGTTGAGTTTAACGGTTTGATTAACACTGGTGTGAAGGCGGTGGCTGCCGATAACGACGAGAACGCCCCGGTTGAGTATTACAACCTCCAGGGTATCCGCATCGCCTACCCCCAGGCCGGCCAGATCGTGATCCGCCGCCAAGGCAGCAACGTCTCTAAAATCAAATTGTAGTAGGCCCCCAAACAGGGAGTAGGCCCCCATACCCCCGAAACGGGGGCTTCCCCCATAATGGAACCCTTAATAGCCCCGCCTGGCGTCACCACCAGACGGGGTTTTTCACAGGCGTCCATCTGCGTCCATCTACGCGCAAAAACCGCCTAACTAGGGAAGGCGACAACGGGCCTGACGGAGCCTGGCCGGGATAGTAGCCCCTAGCGCAGTGCTGGCGGAGCCTGCACAAGCTAGGGGTATAGGGGTGGTGGCGGCAAATAATGTATTTGAACGATAGCGAGCGCAGCGAGGGAGCCGCAAGGCCTATCTGAATCCCCAAAATCCCGCTTCCTGTTTTCGTCACTTTTTAGAGCCGAATTTTTAATGTGTTGATTTAGGTGG
>CAZLSW010000080.1:0-12757 GCA_964562375.1 uncultured Muribaculaceae bacterium
ACCACGCTCAAATGCCACCTGGTGAATAGTATTTATCCCGAACTGGGGTAAATTAGCAAAAATGGAACTACCAAACTGGTATCACGAGCTACTATTGCCGGGCGCACCCTCGGGCATCCACGCTGGATTCACCTCGCGCGGTGACGTCACAGAGGGCGACCCTTATTCGGGCTTCAACCTGTGCCATTACACTGGCGACCACCCCGAGCACGTAGCCCCATGCCGCAATGAGCTACTTGAATTGTGCAATGTGCAATATGCAATGTGCAATGTGAAATATGCAATGTGCAATTCCCTCGTGGTTCCTCGCCAAACCCATTCCACCAACGTTAGCTTGATTACTCTCCCAAATGAAACTGATTTAGAGGGAGTTGACGCGTTAGTCACGACCACGCCAGGAGTAGTTATCGGGGTGAACACTGCCGATTGCGTGCCGGTGGTGATGGCCGACCCTGAGACCAAGGTGATAGGCGTGGCACACGCGGGCTGGCGTGGAGCCGTCAATGGGATTGTCACCAATACAGTGGATCAAATGAAAGCATTGGGAGCCGAGCCACAAAGGATTGCGGCTGCGATGGGTCCGTGTATCTGTCAGGAATGTTTTGAGGTGGGAGAAGAGGTGGCCGCACAATTCCCCGAGGGGGTGGTGCTACGTCAAAAGGGCCAACGCCCTCACGTCGACCTGCCTCGCTTTGTCGCTCTTCAATTACAGGAATCGGGCATCCCCGCCTCACAAATCGCATTGCCCACGGCTTGCACCCGCTGCTCACCTACCCTTTATTTCTCAGCCCGCGCCTTGGGCGTCAACTCAGGACGCTGCTTCGCTTTCGCATGGCTCGATTAGGAGGCCCTGGATAACGAACTCCACCATCTGCCCTTGGAACGTCGTGGGGTTGACATGCGCCTCCTCCCAGCCGTCGCGCAGGTAAAGCGTATCGGCCCCGATCAAGGCCACGTCGAGCAACGCCGGCAGGGCCTCGGCTTGACGGGCATCGAACACCCCTTGGTTGACCCCTTCCCGGATAATCTCCTGCAACATCTGGTTGACAAGATGATAGGCACGGATACGGATGCGCTCCACTCGGCGGTCGACGAGCGACAACAGGGCTTTCACGCCGTCGGGACGGTGCACCTTCTCCCTCACCACCTCAAAGCGTTGGTACAGGAATTTCTCGAGCTTCTCCACTGGCGGGAGCTCGCTTGAGGCTATCACGCGCAGCGACTCGACCAGCAGGTCGGCCTCGCGCTCGATCACCGCGTTGTAGATGTCGCGCTTGTTTTTAAAATATGTGTAGATGGTGCGACGACCCTTGTCGGAGGCCTCGGCGATATCGTTCATCGTGGTCTTCTCCACGCCCTGCTTGGCGAACAGCTGGCGCGCTACGTCGATTAGTTTCTCTCGGGTCTTTGATACCATTGCACAATTATTGGATTCGTGTGCGAAATTACACAAAAGTTTTTAAATTCCAAAATTTATCACTACCTTTGCGGTCGCTTTTAGAGCATCCCGTGTGATGGGAAATTAAGAGCAAAACACTTAATTTTGAGTAACACAACCAATTAAACAAAAAATGAACACTTATCAACTCAAGGCCGAGCCCCGCGAAGTGCTTGGCAAGAAGGCAGCCAAGGGCCTGCGCAAGGACAACAAGATTCCCGTGGTATTGAACGGCGGCGAGGTATTCGACCTCCCCTACAAAGGCAAGCTCGCCAAGGGCGAGAAGATCGTGGAGCTGGCCAACAACAAAGGCTTGATCACCACCGACCTTACCGTTACCCAGGAGGACGTGCGCAAGCTCGTCTATACACCCGACATCTTCGCCGTGGAGATCGACTACAACGGCGGCAAGAAGATGGCCGTGCTCAAAGAGATCCAGTTCCACCCCGTTAAGGACACCATCCTCCACATGGACTTCCTCGAGGTAACCCCCGACAAGCCCGTCGTAATCGAGGTTCCCGTCAAGCTCGAGGGCCACGCCGAGGGCGTCAAGGCCGGTGGCAAGCTCAGCCTGTCGATGAAGAAGCTCAAAGTGAAAGCTCCTTACACCGAGATTCCCGAGCGATTGGTGATCAACGTCGATCACCTTGGTCTGGGCCAGTCCTTGCAGGTGGGCGACATCCACATCGAAGGCTTGGAGCTCGTAAACGCCAAGAACGCTGTGGTTTGCGCCGTTCAGCTCACCCGCGCCGCTCGTGGTGCCGCCGCTGCCGCCGCTGCCGCCGCCAAATAATCTTGACCGCTTATGAAGTACCTTATTGTTGGGCTGGGTAATATCGGCGACGAATATCGCGACACCCGCCACAACATCGGTTTTATGATATTGGACGCTTTCGCTGAAGCGTCCAATATCGCTTTTTCCACCGAGCGTTACGGCGACGTGGGGCGTGGCCGCGTGAAGAACAAGCAGGTGGTGTTGTTGAAGCCGTCGACCTACATGAACCTTTCGGGCAACGCCGTGCGCTACTGGTTGCAAAAGGAGAACATTCCCATCGACCACATGCTGGTGGTGGTTGACGACATCGCCCTGCCCTTCGGAGCAATCCGCATCAAGGCTCGCGGAAGCGACGCGGGCCACAACGGGTTGAAGAACATCGCCGCCATGATCGGCACTCAAGCTTACCCCAGGCTGCGTTTCGGCGTGGGCAACGACTTCGCCCGGGGCGCCCAGATCGACTATGTGCTGGGGCCGTTCACCGCCGAGGAGCGACAGGCGCTTCCCGAGCGTATCGCCGTGGCCGTCGACGCTATCCGCACTGATGTGTTGGCGGGATTGGACCGCGCGATGTGTGACTTTAATAATAAGTAGAGTTGTTAGTTGTTAGTTGTTAGTTGTTAGTTGTTAGAGATGCCGAGCGAAGTAAGAATTGATAAGTGGCTGTGGGCCATGCGATTGTTCAAGACAAGGACGGTCGCTACCGAGGCGTGCAAGAAGGGTCGTGTCACCATGGGTGAGCCGGCTGTGGCCGTCAAGCCCTCTCGCGTGATCCACGTGGGCGACATCATCAACGTGCGCAAGCCTCCCGTCACCTACTCTTTCCGTGTCAAAGCCTTGACTGAGAACCGCCTGGGAGCCAAACTCGTCCCCGACTATCTTGAGAACATCACCCCGCAATCCCAGCTCGACCTGCTCGAGGTGGTGAAGATCGCGGGTTTCGTCGACCGCCGCAAGGGCCTTGGTCGACCCACCAAGCGTGAGGCTCGCGACTTGGCCCGGTTCACCGACGCCTACGGCGACACCGACGGCTGGGATGTCGACTTCCTCGACGAAGAACCTTGAAACTGATAATTTTTGTTAAAATAAATGGGGGGGGTGAAAATTTGTTAAAGGTTTTGTGTATTTTTGCGGTTTAAAGGAATACTACTATTAATTCATACACATTAAACCAATAATCTCATGAAAAAGACTCTGCTATCCTTATTAGGATTGGGCCTTATGGCAGGTTTCACATCCTGCTCGAGCGACGATCCTATTCAGGGCACCTCGGGTGAGGTTACAGTCACCGTCACCGCATCGCTCCCCGCCGACATGCAGTCGCGCGCGTTCTCCGATGGCGAAACAGCCACCAAATTCTTCTACGCCGTTTACGAGAAATCAACCGACGGCACTACCCAAACCTGCATCATCCCCAAAACGGCTGGCACCGACTTCTCAGGGCTCCAAACCACCCTCAGTCTGCCTCTCGTGACCGGCAAGACCTACACAATGGTGTTCTGGGCGCAATCCCAATCCTCAATCGACAACAGCCTCTTCACCGTGGCCGACGACCTTTCAACAGTTACTGTCAACTATGCCAAACTCAACGACACGAGCCTCACCTTGACAATGGAGGATATGGACGCCTTCTGGTGCTTCAAGGAAGTGCCAGTATCGGGTCCCGCCACCGTCACCGCCGAGCTGAAGCGCCCATTCGCACAAATCAATGTGGGTACCAACGACTTGACCGCCGCTTCAGTAGCAAGCAAGAAGGTGTACACCGAGATGACCGTCGCCGACGTTTACTCGCAGTACAATCTCTTGACGGGTGACATAGTTGGCACCGCCGCCTCCGTCACCTTCAACAAGACCCTGCGCCCCAACGACGGCGTGGCCACCACCGACGACGCCTACGAGATCTTCCCCGTTGGCACCAAGGGGCAATACGAATACCTCGCGATGGCTTACGTGCTGATGTCGAAGGACAAATGGACGGCCGACATCGACCTCGACTTCTATTTTGACGCCGAGACCGCGGCCACCAATCACCTCGACGTGGACGCCGCTCCGCTGCAGCGCAATTACCGCACCAACATCTTCGGAGCCCTGCTCACCTCCACTATTGACTTCACCATCGTCATCAAACCCGAATACGAGAAGCCCGACTACGGCACTTGGGGTGGCGGCACTGTGGCTGTAACCCCCGTCACCGAGACCATAGACGGCGTTGCTACCCAAGTTTATCATATCACCTCGGCCGAGAACCTCGCTTGGATGGTGGAGAACGGTCCCAAGAACGCTTACATCGTGCTCGACACCGATATCGACCTCAACAGCCTCGATTGGACCCCCTTCGGCAACGTTTCCCGCAACGACGCCTCCACTGGCTTCGCCGGCACCATCGAGGGCAACGGCCAAACCATCTACAACCTGAAATCGTCATCCGACACTAAGAATTATGGTTGCGGACTCGTGTCGGTAGCCTACAACGCTACCCTGCGTAACCTTACTTTCGTTAACCCCGAGGTATCGGCAGTCGATTTCTGCGCTCCCTTGGTAGGAGCCGCTTTCGGCGACACCGAGATCAGCAATATCACGGTCGTTAACGGCACCGCTACGAGCGACGACGTATCCGCCCTCGTCTGCAGCCGCGCTTATGGCACTTCCACCACCATCACCAATTGCACCGTTTCGGGCACTGTTTCGGGCGCCAAGACAGGCGGTATCATTGGCATCGCCTCCAACGGCGGCGAGACCGTGGTAACCAATTGCTCGAGCAGCGCCACTGTCACCTCCACGACAGCGGGTGGCGGAGGCATCATCGGCTATGTAGGTAGCACTACAACCGTGAGCAATTGCGAGAATACTGGCAACATCGGCGACTCCAACGCTAAATACTCAGCCGGTATCGTGGGTTACGCACAAAATAGCAGTTCCTACAACTTTACTATTAGCGGTTGCACCAATTCGGGTAAAATAGAAGGCAACAATGCTGGAGGTATCTTTGGAGCTCCCGGTAGTGAAAATGTATTCACCGTTGAAAATTGCGTAAATGAAGGCGAAATTATCGGTGGCGAAGTAGCTGGAGGAATTGCCTCGGGGCTTGCTAACGGCTCAGCGCTTTACTGCTCCAACAAGGCTAAAGTGACAGCAACGTCTACTACGGGTTATGCAGGTGGTATTGCAGGACAAACACGCACAGCAACCGTAACCAACTGCTCGGGTGGCACAGCGGCCATCACAGCCACCTACGCTGGTCGCCTACTCGGTTGTCTGGGATGTAAAGTAATTACCGACGAGGTGCTTTTGACTATTGACGACACCAACGGTGATGCTTACACCGATTTAGCCACAGTAGGCGCAATGGCACCTTACTCTTCCCAAAGCACAGCCAGAGTAGTTGCTGGCACCTTCCACGGTGATCCTGGTAACCCCGGAACCGCCGCTGCTCGAATGATTATCCCTGAAGGCTCGGCTTGGGACCTCTTCCCGGGTGAGACCGGCACTTGGAACCGCGCAGCCAAATCCTCCACTTGGGTCAAGGCCAACTAACCGCGCTATTCTTCAACCTCTATATGTTAATGGGGCGTCCGCATGGGCGCTCCATTGCTTTTTCACGTATTACCCAGGTCATCCTACCCCCCAAAGTAACGACCTAGCGGCCTTAGCGACCTAAGATTTTCGCCCTAACGAGCTATTATACAGCGATTTGTCCCTTAGGTCGTAGGCCGCATAGGCCGCTCCCCCCACAAATGAGAAACCCCAAAAGATGGATAAAGCTTACACAAGGAGACAGTAATGGTCAAAGGATATTATCAAAAATCACCAAACAACCTTGGCAATCAACCGCATAATGCGACGGGTCAAGGTGAATTTGATGAACATGTCTCCCCTGATCACCCTGATAACAAGATAATCGGTAATGGGAAGGCTTTGACGCGAAGTTAGCGCGATTTACCCCTCTCGATATGTCATTTTGTCCAAATCGATATTCCTCCCCTCTAATTTCCCAGTTAAGGGTTCACACGTTATCCTTGAAACCTCTGATAATCACTGATTTTCACTCCCGAGAAAGTGGGATTCCCTAATCGCCCGGGAAATGGCCGAGCGGCCTAAGCGGCCTACGGCCTAAGCCTTAACACACAGATCCACAGCGATTTATCCCCAAATCCTTAGGCCGCGTAGGCCGCTAACCCCTCAACGCCCATCCAATTCTCGAGGGAAGATTGCTCTTGATTTTTATCACGGTTGCACGGCCCGGGTAATGGATATTTCGGGGAAATGTCGTAAATTTGTAGGCTAAAAACTAGAAACAAGAAACTAAAAACTAGAAACTCAAAATATGATTCTCGATCTCATTCCATTGGGCATTATCGACGCCGCGGGGATATTCGCGTGGTTCGTCGACAACGCCAGCTATTGGATGGTGTTTCTGTTTATGATGATCGAAAGCTCGTTCATCCCCTTCCCGTCGGAGATCGTGGTGCCACCGGCCGCCTACCTCGCGTGCCAGGCCGACCCGACGTTGAATGTCTACCTCGTGGTGGTAGTGGCCACGGCAGGTGCCATCTGCGGCGCGCTGGTCAACTATTACCTGTCGCTGTGGATCGGGCGCCCGTTGGTGTACGCTTTCGCCAACTCCCGCGCTGGCCATGCCTGCTTGATTGACGAGGCCAAGGTGAACAAGGCCGAGGCCTATTTCGACAAGCACGGAGCCATCTCCACGTTTATCGGCCGACTGATTCCCGCTGTGCGCCAGCTGATTTCGATTCCCGCTGGACTGTCGCGAATGAACATCTGGCAATTCATCATCTTCACTGGATTGGGTGCCGGGGTGTGGAACACGGTGCTGGCAGCCCTGGGCGCATGGTTGGCCAAGAGCGTGCCGTTGAGCGACCTCTTTGAGCAGGTGGAGCAGTACAACGACTATCTGACCTTCGCCGGCATCGGCATCGGCGTCCTCTGCGTATTGTTCATCCTATATAAGGCGTTCACGGCCCCCAACAAGGCCCCCAAACCCCCGAAACGGGGGCTTTAAATAGCCCAGAGGCCCCTTTCCTCCTTAGCTCCTTTAAAGCTTTAATCCTTTCCTCCTTTAATGCTTTAAAGCTTTAAAGCTTTAAGAAAAAGCCACTAAAAACTAAAAACTAAAAACTAAAAACTAGAAACTAGAAACTTTTCAACTCAATATATATGCTCATTTCCCCTTCGCTACTCGCAGCCGACTTCGCCAACATCCAGCGCGACGTGGAGATGCTCAACCGCTCAGATGCGGCGATGATCCACTTGGACGTGATGGACGGCGTGTTCGTGCCCAACATATCCTTCGGTTTCCCGGTGATAGAGGCCGTCGGCCGTTACGCCCAGAAGCCGCTCGACGTGCACCTGATGATCGTGGAGCCACAACGCTGGGTGTCGCAAGTGCGCGACGCTGGCGCACGCATCATGAACGTGCATCAAGAGGCTTGCCTCCATCTCCACCGCACCGTACAGGCCATCAAGGCAGCGGGCATGCAGGCGGCGGTGACCCTCAACCCCGCCACTCCCTTGGTGATGCTCGAGGATATCCTGCCCGAATTGGACATGGTGCTGCTGATGACCGTCAACCCGGGCTTTGGCGCGCAGAAATTCATTGAGCACTCCATCGACAAGGTGGCTCGCCTGCGCAAGATGATAGACGACGCGGGATTGTCCACTCTTATAGAGGTGGATGGAGGCGTGAACCTCGACACCGGGCGTCGCTTGGCCCAGGCGGGAGCCGACGTGCTCGTCGCCGGCAGCTACGTCTTCAACGCCGAGGACCCCATCGCAACCATCCACGACCTTTCCACCCTATAACCTCAAAACCCCGAAAACCCCGAAAATCCCGAAAATCCCGAAAATCCCGAAAATCCCGAAACTCCCGAAGGACTCGGCCCCCAAACAGACGGCCCCCAAACCCCCGAAACGGGGGCTTTAGAATGGCCCAGAGGCTCTTCCCTCCTTTCCTCCTTTCCTCCTTTCCTCCTTTAATGCTTTAATGCTTTAAAGCTTTAAAGAAGCCACTAAAAACTAAAAACTAGAAACTAAAAACTTTAAACTTTAACCGTAGCTACATGCCCCCATATAACATCTCCTCCTTCAACACCGACATCCTCCATGGCCGCTCCAGCTCCACCGAGGAGCCACTGAAAGGCGCGGCCACACTCGAAGCCGAAACCGATGTCGCCGAGGCCACTACCCCCCGCAAAAAGAAAGCCGCTGTGGCCAAAGAGCCGTCACGCCTGGTGAAATTCTTCACCGACAAGCGTTTGCAAGGCGCTATCGGCCTGATTCTCATCCTTTGCGCAGTTTACGCCCTTGTGGCCTCAATCTCGTTCCTAAGCCATGGAGCCGACGACCAAAGCATGGTCGAACACATGACCATCGAGCAGATGACGGGCCACACCACGGAGGTGCGCAACATCGGCGGACCCGTGGGCGCATGGATGGCCGACACGCTGTTCAACCAATGGTTCGGCTACGGAGCCTTCGTGGTCATCGCCTATATGATCCTCGTGGGATTGGCCTTGATCAAGGTGAGGAAATGCAACTTCTGGGCGCTCACCTTCCGCAGCCTCGTTCTCACCATTTCCCTGTCGATCGTGCTGGGATTCTTGGCCTTTGAGCTGGGAGCGCTCTCTTACTGGGGAGGCTACCATGGCTACGCCGTAAACGCCTTGCTGACAGCCGCTTGTGGCGACCTTGGAGCGGTGATCGTGTCGATATTGTTAATCGGAATCGTGTGCTACGTCTACCTCAACGACCTTATCACCGTGTACAACGCCTACCAAAAGCGCATGGAGATACGTCGCGAGAAACAACGCCTGAAAGAAGAGCAAGAGGCTGAGATTCAGCAACAAGTGGCCAAGGAGATGGAGAGCGACCCCATGACCTCCACCGAGCCTCATGAGGAGGAAACTCCAGCCATCACCGACACTCCCGACCTCACCTTCCAAGACATTGAGGAGGAATCAACGGCAGAAACCGATGAATTTGTCAAAACCGACACTAAAGAGGATACCGACGCTGTAGTGGACGACGAGGAGGAAGATGCCGAGGCCGACGTCCTATCCACCGAGCAACCCGCCGAGGGTGGCCCCGCGTTCCTTGTGCAGAAAGGCACCATCGAGCAGGCCGAAGCCATCACCCCCGACCTTACCACCTTCGACCCCCGAGCCGAGCTCTCGCGCTACCGCTTCCCCACCCTCGACTTGCTGAAAGAGTACCCCGTGCACACCAATACTGTGGACATCACCGAGCAGGAGGAGAACAAGGAGCGCATCGTGCGCACCCTCCAAGAGTACCAGATAGCCATCAGCAAGATTGAGGCTACCGTGGGTCCTACCGTCACCCTGTTTGAGATAATCCCCGCCGAGGGCGTGCGTATCGCCAAAATCAAGCGTCTTGAGGACGATATCGCCTTGAAGCTCAAAGCCTTGGGCATACGTATCATCGCCCCCATCCCCGGTCGAGGCACAATCGGTATCGAGGTGCCCAACAAGGCCCCGCAAATCGTGTCGATGCGCGAGATGATCGCCTCGCGCAAGTTCCAGGAGTCGAAAGCCGCGCTGCCCATGGCCCTTGGTGCGACGATTACCAACGAGGTGTTTGTGGCCGACTTGACCAAGATGCCCCACCTGCTCGTCGCCGGCGCCACCGGCCAAGGTAAATCGGTGGGACTGAACGCCATCATCGCCTCGCTGCTTTACAAGAAACACCCCTCGGAGCTGAAATTCGTGCTTGTCGACCCCAAGATGGTGGAATTCAGCCTCTATTCCAAGCTCGAGAAACACTATATCGCCAAGCTTCCCGAGGAAGAGGACGCCATCATCACCGACCCCGCCCGCGTGATCACCACGCTCAACTCCCTGTGCCTGGAGATGGACAACCGCTACGCCCTGTTGAAGGACGCCCGCTGCCGCTCGTTGGCCGAGTACAACGCCAAGTTCACCGCGCGTCGCCTCAACCCCGAGAAAGGCCACCGCTTCCTCCCCTACATCGTGATGGTGGTCGATGAGTTTGCCGACCTGATCATGACCGCCGGCAAGGAGGTGGAGACGCCTATCGCCCGCATTGCCCAAAAGGCCCGTGCCGTGGGTATGCACATGATTATCGCCACCCAGCGCCCCTCGACCAACGTCATCACTGGTATCATCAAGGCCAACTTCCCCGGCCGCGTGGCTTTCCGCGTGCAACAGATGGTCGACTCCCGCACCATCCTCGACCGCCCCGGCGCCAACCAGCTTATCGGCAAGGGTGACATGTTGATCAGCATCAACGGCGAGATGACACGCGTGCAGTGCGCCTTCATCGACACCCCCGAGGTGGAGGCTCTCGTCGACTGGGTGGACCAGCAAATCGGCTACGACCATCCCTATTATCTGCCCGAATACGTGCCCGAAGGCGGCGATGCCGAGGCTTTGGCCAATATGACCGACCGTGACGTGCTATTTGAGGAGGCTGCCCGCGCCGTTGTTGACAGCGGCAATGCCTCCACATCCTCCCTACAACGTCGCTACGGCATCGGTTACAACCGCGCCGGCAAGATTATGGACCAATTGGAGGAGGCTGGTATCGTAGGCCCCTCGCAAGGCGGCAAGGCACGCTCAATCCTCGTCGACCAGATGGGATTGGAGGACCTGCTCCACTCAATCGGTTAAACCAAGGCCTGCCTAACCCCGTTTATATATAGATGAGAAAATTCCTCGCCATATTAATGTTGTGTGTGGCCATGGTGGCCGTAGCCGCTACCCCGTCGGCCACGACTGTGCTCAAGAAGGTGAGCGACACGCTGCGGGCGATGCCCTCGGCCTCGGCTGTGTTCACCATCTCGGGTCAGAACGGACAAGAGTCGGCCCAGCTATGGGTGTGCGCCAACTCTTTCAAGATGGACGTGAAGAATCGCCTTGTGACCTATTTCGACGGCCACACGCAATGGGTTTACGACCCGTCGGCACAAGAGATCTCGATTACCGAGCCTACCGCCGAAGAGCTGGCGATGGTCAACCCCTTGGCCATGCTCACCTCGCTCCAAAACTCCTACAAATCCCGAATGCTCAAGGGAGCCACAGGCAAATACGTGCTGGAATTGGTGCCCAAGACCTCGGGAAGCGACCTCACCAAAGCTGTGGTAACGGTCAACGCCACCACCTACCTGCCCGAGAAGGCACTGTTGTACCTCTCCAACGGCTCCACGGCCACTGTCACCATCAAGAGCATCACCAAGCAACAGCGGTTGCCCGCCTCGCATTTTCGACCCACCAAGGCGCAGTATCCCAAAGCCGAATGGATCGACCTGAGGTAGGTATTAGGTATTAGGTATTAGTGATTAGTGATTAAGTATAATGGCTTTACGGCTGTATAATGGAGGAAAGTTTTAAAGGAATAAAGGAATACAAATTAAACAGAAACAATATGGAAGCGATTGACACTAAATGCCTGATTATCGGGTCGGGGCCCGCGGGATACACCGCGGCTATCTACGCCTCACGCGCGGGTTTGTCACCTATATTATATGAGGGAATGCAGCCCGGCGGACAGTTGACCACCACCACCGAGGTTGAGAATTTCCCCGGGTATCCCGACGGCGTGACGGGACCACAGCTGATGGACGACCTGCGCAAGCAAGCCGCCCGATTCGGGGCCGACCTGCGCTCGGGAGTGGTAACAAAGGTTGATTTCGACAAACACCCCCTCGAGGTGACTGTCAATGGCGCCGAGTTGGTCAAGGCACGCACTGTGATTATCGCCACGGGAGCGTCGGCCAAGTATCTGGGTCTGCCCGACGAGCAGAAATACGCTGGCATGGGCGTAAGCGCTTGCGCCACCTGCGACGGCTTCTTCTACCGCAAGAGAGTGGTAGCCGTGGTGGGTGGAGGCGACACAGCCTGCGAGGAAGCCCTTTACCTGAGCACCCTTGCCAAAAAGGTTTACCTGATTGTGCGCAAGGACTATCTGCGAGCCTCCAAGGTGATGCGACAACGCGTGGAGGACACCGAGAATATCGAGATCCTGTTCAACACCAACACCGAAGGCCTCTACGGCGACGAAGTGGTGGAGGGAGCCCACCTGGTGGAGCACCTTGGCACCGACCATGAGCGCCACTACGACCTCCCCATCGACGGCTTCTTCTTGGGCATCGGCCATCATCCCAACACCGACGTGTTCCGTCCCTACATCGCCCTCGACGAGCATGGGTTTATCGCCCTTCCCGGGGCCACCACCGAGACCAACGTGCCTGGAGTGTTCGCCGCCGGTGACGTAGCCGACCCACGCTATCGCCAAGCCATCTCGGCAGCGGGAATGGGGTGCCGCGCAGCCATCGACGCCGAAAGATTTATCCTCCAAGGCTGATCCCCTTCCTTTCCTTCCTTAAAGCTTTAAATCTTTAAGGCTTTAAAGGAATTTTTGCGCCGGGGTGAAACTTTCTTAGCCTCGGCGCGTCTTATATGGAAAAAGGCAACAAAATTAAACCAATAATATCAACTTTACCCCAGTTCGGGATAAATACTATTCACCAGGTGGCATTTGAGCGTGGTTAG
>CAZLSW010000081.1:0-12713 GCA_964562375.1 uncultured Muribaculaceae bacterium
GTAACCCCATGCTTAAGCTTGGGGTTCCCCATGCTTCAGCTTGGGGTGGGCGAGCGGGACTATCCCTACCCACTGGTAGTCACAACGCGACTCCTCTCTACGGAGGCACGTGCTTTAGCGTCTGGAGACGAGGACGCGGGTCACGGCCTGCGAGCCGTTCGTGGTGGTGACACGCAGCAGGTAGACGCCGGCTGAGAGGTTGGCCACCGAAATCGATGTACCGTCGCAGCGAGCCACGGTCGAGCCGTCGATATTCAGCAGCTCCAGCTTGGCGATGCCCTCCAGGCCCTCAACGAAGATGCGATCCGATGCGGGTACGGGATAGACCTTCATCGCGTCCTTAATGCCGTCGGCCACGATCGAGCCTACGCCTGAGTGCTCATCGCTGTAGACGATGTTGTCGAGCACAATCGAGCTCTTCATCGTTACAGGGCTCTCCACCTGCACCACGCGGAAGCGGTCGAGCGTGTAGATGAACTCCATCTGGGCATTGGATTCCTCGAGCTGGTCAAGTACCACCTCGTGGAACTCCCAGCCGCGGAAGTTCAAGTCGCACACCTTCACCCACTTTTCATCGGTGCCGGCGGTTACGCCTGCCCACAGCTCATGGTTGGAGAAGTCGCCGTTGACGTAGAATCCGAGCTTGTCGCCCTTCTCGAGGCCCTGAGGGGTCTCAGCGGCATAATCCCAGTAAGCGATGCCGTCGTGGGTGTCGGCGAACGAGTAGGACAGCTTTACTGCGGCGTCGCCGAAGAGCTTGGGCGAAGTCGATTTGGTCACCGAGGGCTTGGTAGCCACGCCGGTCGAGGCGTCAATGTTGCCCGAGATCACGGTCGAGGCGTCGAAGGTCTCGATCACGGGGAGCTCAGCCTGGGCTGTAACGTCGGTGGGACGGAACGAGAACGAGATGGGGTTCTCCATCGTCAGGTTGTCGGCGTCGCGGATATCGGTGGTGAGGGTGAACGTGTAGGTCTCGTTCATGTCGAGGTCGCCCTGCACGGCGAACACGGCGTTGCCCAGACCGTTGCTCACTGTGTTGTAGGAGCAATTGCGGTTGTTGAGGTTCATCTTGTTGCCCTTGGAATCGGCGATGGTCACATAGTTGGTCAGGCCCGACGACTTGATGGAGTTGTCGAAGCGCAGCTCAACGGTGGGAGCCTGGTAATGAACGTAGCCGCCGTCAACGGGGTAGTGGTCGGTCACCTCAAGGAAGCCGCGATGGGCTGTGGTGAACTTGTAGGTCAACGGCTCCGGCAGGTTGGGGGTAGCGTAGTGGGTGTCGGCGTGCTTGGCGTCGGTCGAAATCACCATGGTGTACTCGGTGTCCTGGTCAAACACGGTCTTGGGGATGAACTGCGCCTTGTGGTTGTTGTCCGAGAACTTCCAGTAGCCTTGCACCTCGGGGGTGAGGGTGAACGCGGCCTGCAGCGACTCCTCGTCAACGTCGGTATTGAACTCGAGGGCAATCGGGTCGCCGGGGTTGGTGAAGCCGTCGGCTTTGGGAATAGGCGAGGTGACGGTGATTTCCAGCGGGAACTCGCGGCGCATGTTCATCGACTGGTTGCAGTAGGTCACCTTGTCGGCCTCGACGGTGATGTCGCGCTCCTCGGTGTAATAGGTATCCTTGGAGTAACGCACCTTGTAGTCGCCGGGGGTGACGTTACGGAACACGAACACGCCGTTATACAGGTTGTCGGTCGTGCGTTTCTGCACCACGTTGCCCTGCTGGTCGAGCAGCTCCACCAAGCAGCCACACACCGGAGCGTAGTTGTCGCGGCCGTGCATCGTGAACGTCACGTGGGGGATGTCCAAGGTACGGTCGTTGTGGTCGTCCCAAACGACGCCAGCCACGTTACCGGTGACGAAGCGATCCTCGGTGTCGAAGTAGTCCATAATGGAGCGGGCGAAGTGCCAAGCCTCCAGCCACCAATAGTCGTCGTTCATCAGGCGGTAGCATTCGGGGCGATGCTCGTGCATGCCGCCCTCCGAGAGCAATCCCACGGTGTAGAGGTAGCGCAATACGCCCAAGCCCGTTGACCACATTCCGGCGTCTTGGTAGAACTTGATGTCGCCGCAAACGCGGGGAGAACGGGTCCATATCGTCATCTCGTTCTGGTAGAGATTTTCGGCCACGATATTCGACAATGTTACATTCTCCTCGTAGCGGGGCACGCCATAGGTCTCCTCGCGATAGAGCATCAGCAGGTAGTTGGTGGTCTCGCCGGCGTTGGAGTGGATGGAGAGGAAGTAGTCGGCCCCAAATTCATTGGCCTCTTTGGCGATGGACGAAAGGTTGCGGTCGTCGTCCTCGGTGTTCTTGGTGCGAGAAAGCATCGGGGTGGCCCCTAAGGAGTCGAGGATATGATAAAGATGCAATCCCTTGTAAAGGTTGGATTTCGACTCGTAGAAGCCCATGGAGTCGCCCTGGGCGAAGGGGTAGATGGTGATGTTACGGTCGTTGGAGGTGTAGCCTCCGTGGCCCGGGTTGATGTAAATCTTCAGGTCGCTCATCTTCTTAGCCTGAGCGCCAGTCAAGGCCGCGATCACGGCCAATGCGATAATTAATATACTGCGTTTCATGGGTTATTCAAAGCTAAGAGTGAACAGATTACCTTCCATGTCGTTGAACACGACCATGCGCTTGGCCGGGCAGGAGGCGAGCTCGCCCACCTGCATCTCGTCCCCGGTGATAGGGGTGACAACGTTGGTGGAGAGGTCAACGTAAACGAGCTGGGAAGAGAGTATTTGGTAGCCGTCGTCGGTAGTGGTAACCGCGGCCACGGTGTTGTCGTCGATCCAGCAGGGATAGCATGAGCTGTTGCCAAGGATCTTCACGGCCTTGGTGCCGTCGAGGTCGCACACGTACACGCCCTTGAACGGCTCTAGGAACAGCACGCGCTGTCCGTCGGGCGAAATCGAAGCCCACTGGTAACGGTCGGCGCCCTGAAGGGGATTAACTTCGGCCGACTTGCCCTCCTTAACGATCTCGATACGGGTCATCTCGGCGCGGGCGAACGAGCGCTTGCCGGCGGCCTTCTCCATCACCACTTGCTCGCGCGAGTAGGGTTGCAGCTCGCGGCTGGCGGCTTTGGCAAGAGAGTAGGAGCGCACGTCGCGGTTGAGCAGACCGTCAATACGGGTAGCGGTACGATATACCACCTCCGAGCCATCGGGGGTGAACATGGGGTCAAACCCGGCACCGGTCTCCTGGGAGATTACCTGCTCGGCGCCAGTGGCGAGGTCGACAATCGTCAGGCCATGGTGATCCATAGTGGAATACAGCATCTGGGTGCCGTCGGTGGACAGCACCGGGTGATATGCGGCGTGGCCCAGGTTCATGGGTTGCGCCTCACCCGCGGGCTTGGCGGCATTTGCCACCATCGCGCCCGCCAGTAATAGGGAGGTTAATAGGATGTTTGTCTTCATTTCTTTATGTTGGTTTTTTATTTATTTCTTAACTCCCCAAGCTAAAGCACGGGGTTACGTAGAGAAGTGTCGCGCTGCGACACGGGGGAGGGTGGTCGCTCTATCAGCCCCGCACTGAAGTGCGGGGTTACGTAGAGAGGTGTCGCGCTGCGACACTGGGGGGAGAGGGGTGGGTCGCTCTGTCAGCCCCGCACTGAAGTGCGGGGTTACGTAGAGAGGTGTCGCGCTGCGACACTGGGGGGAGAGGGGTGGGTCGCTCTGTCAGCCCCGCACTGAAGTGCGGGGTTACGTAGAGAGGTGTCGCGCCGCGACACGGGGGAGGGTGGTCGCTCTATCAGCCCCGCACTGAAGTGCGGGGTTACGTAGAGAGGTGTCGCGCTGCGACACTTATACTTAATCACTAATAACTAAGACTTGATAACTTATCTATCATACTTAATCACTAATCACTAAGACTTAATACTTTATCTTCGTGGCCTTGCTGCCTTGGCGGCGGATCACGATGGTGCCGGGGGTAGGATTGGCGATACGGATGCCCTGGAGGTTATAGTACTCGACGGGGCCGTTTGCTACCGAGCCGGCTACCACGTTTTCGATGCCCGAGAAGTGGCTGTACTCGGTTTCAAGAGCCTTGAACTTGATGGTCTGGGCTCCGTTATAGTCGGCAGTCTTGGGGAAGGTGAATTTCAACGAGTTGAGGGTCAACGGGAAAGAAATCAAGTCATCCATGTCGCCGAAGCCGTCCAAGGGGAACTCCACGCGGTAAGGGGTGTTGGCGGCGAAGTCGTTGCCGTTGTCGGTGATGTCGACGGCGTTGGTGCGGGTGCTCAGAGGAGTGCGCACGTCGGCGGTGACGGTAGCGACGGGGCAAGAAGCCTCAAACTCAATCCACAAGTGCTCGGGCAACGAGTAGAGTTGGGCGGTCTTGGTCAAGGTCACGGAGCCGCCAGCGCGGGCCGTCGACGAAAGGGTCAAGGAGATGTTGCCCTCGGCATCCATCGACACGTTGGAGGCGCTGGAACCCTTGACGTTCCAGTCGGCGTAGTCGGTAACAGCGAGGAATTGCGCCTCGGGGATTTCAACGTTTACGGTAGCCTCGTCGCTGTATTCGCCGAGGGTGGCGTGGATGGTGGTTACGCCGTTGTGTAGGCCGGTCAACAAGCCATCGGCATCAAGGCTGGCTACCTCGGGGTCGTCGATAGTCCAAGCGACAGTCGAGGGATCAAATTCAAATGTAGTGCCGTCTACGGTGGAGGTAACCTCCATCGTGTAGGTGCGGGTGCCGTCGAGCACGATGTTGTGGATGCGTATCGACACCGGGGCGTTGAACACGGTAATCTCCTTGGTCACCGACACCGAGCCGTAGCTGGCTGTCAACTCGCCAGTCACGTTGTTGGGTCCGGCTATCAATGTGGAGCCTTCGCAGGTACCGATCTCGGGAGCGCACGAGAGGGTGAAGTCCTGGAAGTCGTAGTCGATAATGTCGCCGTATTGGTTGTAGGCTATTATACGCGGGCTGAACGAAGAGTAGCTGGGAGCCTGCAATGAGATATCGTAGAATGCCAGCTGGGCCACCTCCTGGTCGTCCTGGGGAGCGGTGGAGTAGAGCAGCCATCCGTTGCTCACGGGGCGTGGCGAGCCTTCGGTGGTCTTGTTGATAATGGCGTCGTGGAGGAACATCTCGGCCGAACCGCCAGCGTCCATCCCGGCGAGGTTAACGCAACCGTAATGACGCGCGATATCACACATCACCTTGGTGTTGCAGCCAAACGACGAGCCCCACGAGGGGTCGCTCGCCTTGTCGATAACGATCACATAGAGGGTGTTGCCATCCTCCGAGCAGCCGTAGCCGGTGCGCGAGTAGGTTTGCGAATTGTAGTCGTCGGTGTCGTTGGCCGTGGTGTACTCGCCGTTCTCCATCACGAGGGCGAGGCCGGTGATGAAGTTGTCGATCTTCACCTTGGTGTTGTCGGCGTAGGAGTAGTTGGTCTCAACGGTCACCACGTCGCCCACTTGCAGGTCGGCGAACATCGCCTTGTAGTCGCCGCAGAGCACTAAGGCGCAGTCGTGGTCGCCCAGCGTGCCAGTGCCGGCGTCGAGGCGTATCTCGGCCACCTTGAACGACATAGGCTCGGAGATTTTCCACTCTTGACCCTCAACGAAGTCGAGGATCAGCTCGGTCGACACGCCCTCTTGTACCTCGAAGTCCCAGTTGCCGGCGTTGTTGATTACCTGCTCAACGGGGAGGAACGACTTGGAGCGACCGAAGAACGAGTTGTACATGCCTATCTCGGTGGGACGCACTACTTTGTTGATTTCGTGGATATTAGCCGAGGTTCCCGAGGGAGAGGTCAAGATACCCTCGTAACGCAGGTGGTTGCAGTGGATTTTTTTGTCGACGTCGCAAGCGATCATGCCCGAGTGGCTCCAACCGTAGGCCCAGATATCGAGATGGTCGTTGGTTTCGGTGATCATCTGCCCGTTCTTGGCATGTCCGGCGAAGCAGGAGCCTACCAAGGTGGGAGCGTAGGGATATTGCGAGGACACGCACCAGAAGTTGCCGTTGGCTCCGGCGATGGCCTTCATTTGGTCGTTCGACTGGCGAGCGGCGGCGTTGACCAGTAGCTCGGTACCCATGGCCGACTCGTTGGCGGTGGTCGTCTGGATACGGTTGTAAGGATTGGTGACGTCCATAATCAACATGTTAATATTGAGGGGGAACGTCTCGGAGCGCAAACGCTTGTAGGTGATGCCCGGGCCCACTTGACGGCTGATCAGCTCGTCAATCTCGTGGGTGGCGCCATCCAAGGTGATTTCATAGGCCGTAGCGTTGGGGGCCACGATAGCGGCTCCCAGCAGCATCCACGCCAATTGTTGTTTTATCTTCATATCTTATAAATGTGCTAATATACAACGGAATACAGTTAGTTATATTGTAGGGTAGGTCGCTCTATCAGCCCCAAGCTAAAACACGTGGTTACGTATAGAGGCGTCGCGCCGCGACAATTATACTTAGTCACTACTCACTAATTACCTAATTACCTTCGTGGCCTTGCTGCCTTGGCGACGGATAACAATGGTGCCGGGGGTAGGATTGGCGATGCGGATGCCCTGGAGATTGTAGTACTCGACCGGACCGTTGGCCTCATTGCCGGCAGCGACGCTCTCCACGCCCGAGAAGTGGCTGTACTCGGTTTCAAGAGCCTTGAACTTGATGGTCTGGGCTCCGTTATAGTCGGCAGTCTTGGGGAAGGTGAATTTCAACGAGTTGAGGGTCAACGGGAAAGAAATCAAGTCATCCATGTCGCCGAAGCCGTCCAAGGGGAACTCCACGCGGTAAGGGGTGTTGGCGGCGAAGTCGTTGCCGTTGTCGGTGATGTCGACGGCGTTGGTGCGGGTGCTAAGGGGAGTGCGCACGTCGGCGGTGACGGTAGCGACGGGGCAAGAGGCCTCAAACTCAATCCACAGGTGCTCGGGCAACGAGTAGAATTGAGCGGTCTTGGTCAATGTCACCGAGCCACCGGTGCGGGCGGTGGATGAGAGGGTGAGCGAGATGTTGCCCTCGGCGTCCATCTCCACGTTGGAGGCACTGGAGCCCTTGACGTTCCAGTCGGTGTAGTCGGTTACGGCCATAAATTGGGTTTTGGGGATCTCGACGGTCACGGTGGCTTGGTCGTTGTACTCGCCGATGGTGGCGTGGATAGTCGTGGTACCGTTCTTCAAGCCTGTGAGGAGGCCGTCGGCGTCGAGTGAGGCCACCTCGGGATCATCAACAGTCCAGGTGATAGCCGCAGGGTCGTAGGTGTACACATTATCGCCGATAGTAGCGGTAACTTCCATTGTATAAGTGCGATAGCCGTCGAGAAGGATGTTGTGGATGCGTATCGACACGGGCGCGTTGACCACGGTGATGTCCTTGGTCACCGATACCGAGCCGTAAGTGGCGGTCAGGCCTCCGGTCATCGAGGTAGCGCCGGCGATGAAGGTTGAGCCATCGCAGGTGCCCAAAGCGGGGTCGCAAGAGAGGGTGAAGTCCTTGAAATCGTAGTCGATGATGTCGCCATACTGGTTGTAGGCGATCAAGCGAGGAGTAAACGATGAGTAGCTAGCGGCCTGAAGGTTAAGGTCGTAGAACACGAGTTGGGCCACCTCCTGGTCGTCCTGTGGAGCGATCGAGCACAGGAACCAACCGTTGCTCACGGCGCGGGGCGAGCCCTCGGTGGTCTTGTTGATAATTTCGTCGTGAAGCAACATCTCGGCCGAACCGCCAGCGTCGAAGTTGGCCATGTTCCATGCGCCGTAATGCTTGGCGATATCGCACATTACCTTGGTGTTGCAGCCGGCCGACGAGCCCCATACGGGGTCGCTAGCCTTGTCAATCACAACCACGTAGAGGGTCTTGCCGTCCTGCGAGCAGCCGTAGCCGGTGCGGGAGTACACTTGCGAGTTGTAGCTCTCCGAGTCGTTGAAGGTGGTGTATTCGCCCTCCTCCATCACCAGGGCGTTGCCGCAGATGAAGTTGTCGAAGTAGAGCTTGGTGTCGGTATATTGCGACGAGTCGGTCTCGTCGTAGTCGCGACGGTAATAGTTGGTTTGGACATTTAGGATGTCGCCCACTGCCAGCGCGTCGAGCACTGCCACCTTGTCGCCGCGGCCCACCAAAGCCATGTCGTGGTCGCCAAGCGTGCCGGTACCGGCGTTTTGACGTATCTCCTTTACCTCAAACTTCATCACCTTGGAGATTTGCCACTCCTGGCCCTCCACAAGGTCGAGGATCACCTCGGTGCAGTCGCCGTTGACGATGTTCCAAGCGGCCTTGCCGTTCTCGTCGGTGTACTGGTCGACAGGACGGAACGTCTTCGACTGGCCGTAGAAGCGGTTGTACATGCCAATCTCGTCGGTGCGCACCACCTTATTTACCTGATAGATTTGGGTTTTGGAGATCTTGTCGTGATTGATGTAGCCCTTGAAGAAATAGTGGCCGCAGTGCAGCACCTTGTCGATGTCGCAGCCCATCACGCCGGTGTGCTTCCAGCCGCCGTTCCACTTGTCGTTGTGGGTGTTGGTCTCGGTGATCATCTGGCCGTTCTTGGCGTGGCCACCGTAGCAGGTACCAACAAGCGTGGGGCTCCAGGGCTCCTGCGACGACACGCACCAGAAATTGGCGTTGGCGCCGGCTATTACCTTCAGCTCGTCGGTGGTTTGGCGCGCGGCGGCCTTCACGAGCATCTCGGTGCCTTGGGCGCTCTCGTTGGCCGTGGTCGTCTGCACGCGGTTGTATGGATTGTTTAGATCCATAATCAACATGTTGATATTCAAGGGGAAAGTCTCGGAACGGAGACGCTTGTATGTGATACCGGGTCCCACTTGGCGGGAGATCAACTCGTCAATCTCGTGAGTCTTGCCGTTAAGCTCGATTTCATAGGCGCCAACCGCTGGCACTGCAATAGCGGCCGACAACAAAGGGAGTAAAAATTTCTTCATATAAGATTGTTATTATGTTTTCTGTCAGGTATTTCAGCCTCTCGGGTTGGGAAATTATGTCCTTTAATGTCAGGTATTTAAGGTTACTTGTTAGGCGTAGTTACACTTTGCCGCAAAGGTAATGCTAAAAATTCGTATTCGCTACATAATTTATGTTAAAATCAGCCCGTTATTTATTAATGTATCTAATCGTATACTGAGGCCGGGGCTCTAAGAATCAGGTTTCCTACCTTTTACAGCGTCGATTTGCTCGTTTTACAAGAATTTGCTAACTTCGCGGTAAGTTGGAATTAAAATCTTTGCAAATGATTGAGAAAATCAACGCGTTGAAGGCTGAAATCCAAGCCTTGACGGCCAACAGCCCCGAAGAGGCTGAGGCCCTGCGCATCAAATACTTAAGCAAAAAAGGGGTGATTACAGCCCTGTTTGCCGACTTCCGCAACGTGCCCGCGGAGCAAAAAAAGGAGGTGGGACAGGCAATTAACGAGCTGAAAACACTCGCCACCGACCGCATCAACGCCCTCAAAGAGTCGACAGCCGCTGTCGACACCTCCGCCCTCGGCATCGACCTGACTCGCTCGGCCGCCCCCGTTGCATTGGGTACCCGCCACCCCCTGTCGATCGTGCGCGAGGAGATTATCGCCATCTTCCGTCGCTTGGGCTTCACCATCGCCGAAGGCCCTGAGATTGAGGACGATTGGCACGTGTTCTCGTCGCTCAACTTCGCCGCCGACCATCCCGCCCGCGACATGCAGGACACGTTCTTCATCAAGCGTGAGCCCGACGTGTTGCTGCGCACCCACACCTCGTCGGTGCAAACCCGCGTGATGGAGCGCCAAAAGCCCCCCATCCGCATCATCTGCCCCGGCCGCGTCTACCGCAACGAGGCTATCTCGGCACGCGCCCACTGCTTCTTCCATCAGGTGGAGGCACTTTACGTGGACCGCAACGTATCGTTCGCCGACTTGCGACAGACGCTCCTCTATTTCGCCCAAGAGATGTTCGGCCCCGAAACCAAGATACGCCTGCGCCCCAGCTACTTCCCGTTCACCGAGCCCTCGGCCGAGATGGACATCTCGTGCGACCTCTGCGGAGGCAAAGGCTGCTCATTCTGCAAGGGCACCGGATGGGTGGAGATTCTCGGTTGCGGCATGGTTGACCCCAACGTGCTGGAAGCCAACGGTATCGATTCCCGAGAGTACACAGGTTTCGCCCTCGGCATGGGCGTGGAGCGCATCACCAACCTCAAGTACCGCGTGAAGGACCTAAGAATGTTCTCGGAAAACGATCGCCGTTTCCTCGAGGAATTCCAAGCCGCCCACTAATCCCCCCTAATGATTTAACCCTTTAAAGATTAAATTCTTAACTATTTAACTTTCTCAAGTAAGAAACCACGAATTCCCACTAATGATCACCAATGAGTTAACTAAAAAACCAATAAAATTTAGAGAGCTTACGCTCTTTAATTGACACTAATTTCTATAACCGTTCATTATCGAAATTCGTGTTAATTCTTTGCGTAGCAAAGCAAAATTAATGAGAGAAAATATAGTTAAAGCATTGAATTAGTGAAAATTAGTGAAAATTGGTGGTTTCTTGGATCACTTGCGTGATTTAAATTGATTTTTAAAATGACCGCTAAAGAACGTTACGAAGGCTGCCTGAAGTGGTGGGAGGAAAACGACCCCCTGCCCCAAACCGAGCTCCACTACCAATCGCTGTGGCAGCTCCTGGTAGCCGTAATTCTGTCGGCGCAATGCACCGACAAGCGCGTCAACATGATCACTCCCCCGCTCTTCGAGGCTTACCCCACGCCCGCCTCCATGGCCCGCGCGTTGCCCGAGGACATCTACGAATACATCAAGTCGGTCACCTACCCCAACTCCAAGTCGCGCAACCTCGTGGCCGCGGCCAAGATGATCGACGAGCAATACGACGGCAAGATACCCAACAATCTTGACGACCTGCTGAAAATCCCAGGCGTGGGACGCAAAACGGCCAACGTGATGCTCGCGGTGGCATTCGAGCAAGCCGCAATGCCGGTCGACACCCACGTCTTCCGCGTGGCAAACCGCATCGGCCTCACCCGCGCCTCCCGAACGGTGCTCAACACCGAGAAAACCCTCATGAAAAAGCTCCCAAAGGACCTTGTGGCCAAAACCCACCACTGGCTCATCCTCCACGGGCGCTACACCTGCAAGGCCCGCAAGCCCGATTGCGCCGCCTGCGGCCTCAAAGAGTTTTGCAAAGCCTATCAGAAGGAAAGCAAAAACTACACCCTCTCCCCCGCGACCCTCACCATCCCCAAGGCCAAGCCCAAGGCCCCCAAACCCCCGAAACGGGGGCTTCCCGGGATTCCCGAGACTCCCGAGATTCCCGAGATTCCCGAAATTCCCGAGACTCCCGAAATTCCCGGGATTCCCGAAAATCCCGGAAATAGCGAGCCCCCGGTAATTAACCCCAATCCCCCCGCCAGCGCCGATGGAGGAAATGTTCCTATTTCTGATTGAGGTGATCGGCACCATCGCCTTCGCCATCTCCGGCATTAGGCTCGCCTCGGTAAAGCATTTCGACTGGTTTGGGGCCTACGTCGTGGGATTGGTCACCGCCATAGGTGGAGGCACCCTGCGCGACCTGCTCCTTGACATCCCCGTATTCTGGATGCAGACGTGGTGGTATCTGGCAGTCACCGGCCTGGCATTCGCCATCGTGGTGCTGTTGCGCACCCAGCTCGTCACCCACAACCGCATGCTTATGATCTTCGACTCCATCGGCTTGGCCCTGTTCGTGGTGATCGGCATCCAGAAATCCCTCGCCTGCGACTACCCCATGTGGGTGGCCATCGTGATGGGCATGATCACCGGAGCCTTCGGCGGCGTGCTCCGCGACATCCTCATCAACGAGGAGCCCATATTCTTCCGCCGCGAAATCTACGCCACGGCCTGCATCGCCGGAGGCGTCGTTTACTGGATTATCGCCCTCTCGGGAGGCGGTGCCATCGCACAGCAACTGGCCTGCGCCACTACCGTGATCGGCCTGCGTTTGCTCGCCGTGAAATACGAATGGACTTTACCAATATTAAAAGGATAACCGCTAAACCATGGAACTCGCCCGCACCATGCCACAGATCAGCCATCGAACAGTGATACAGTTTGTGAAATACGCCTTGGTAGGCGTGTTGAATACGCTCGTGACGCTGGTGGTGATCTTCGTGTGCAAAAGCCTTTTGAACGTCCCCCTGATGGGTGCCAACGCCATCGGATACGGCGCTGGTGTGATCAACTCCTTTATCTGGAACAAAACCTGGGTGTTCCGCTCCGACAAGGATTTCAAGCGCGAGGCATTGAAATTCCTTGGAGGTTTCGCCCTGTGCTACGCTCTGCAAGCCGCTGTCGTGTGGACCCTCTCGGTGCCGATGGACTGGGCCGACCAGATTTACAACCCGCTGCCCGGAATCGTCTTCTCGGGCTACGCCGTGGCCACCATCCTGGGCAACGTCGTCTACACCATCGCCAACTTCATCTACAACCGCGCCGTCACCTTCAAGTAACTCCCCAACCCCCTCTCCCCGAATGACCAACACCCAGCCACGCAATTCCTCTGCCTCTTAACCCTTGCATATCCCCAACTCCCAGGGATAGCGCCCTCGGAGCCGCAATGCGGCGAGGGTGGCAGACCCATACGGTAAAGGCAATCACTTATATCAATATTTTCGGGACCGTTGCCAATGTCTGTGTTTAGCAGAGACATGGATGGTGGTCGGCTTGCCGACCCCGCGCAAGTAGCGCAGTCCGGGGATATCG
>CAZLSW010000082.1:0-12061 GCA_964562375.1 uncultured Muribaculaceae bacterium
AGAACTGGGTAGAGCAGACCCCCGTTTTGGGTAACGCATGACGAAAACAGGAAATTCGCCGCAAATTAGGCCTCGATTCCACTTCCCAAAACCTGGGACCCTTTATAAAAAGTGTCCTCGACGGAAATAAATAGGACGTCAATGGAAAACTAGCCATCTGTAAGAAGGTGCGCCAACCCCCGATGGAGGAGGGCTGGCGCACTTATTTTGGTCGTTTCGGAAATAATCGCTATCTTCGCAAGGCGAATAGCTTGAGCCGCAACGCGGCGAGGGTGGCAATAACCCCGGGTGACCATCGGGAACCCGGGGATAACACGCTGAACTCTCCTAATCTTCCCCACAAACAGCCCCAACGGGGCGGTTTGGCCCGATGATCATAAACTTTGGCACGCTATTTGCCGTTATAATCTTTAGGGGGGTGGTCCCCCCGCGATCTAATTACTAACGAATTAATCTTTTTGACAATGGAAGCTAATAACAACAAGAACGAGATCAAAATCGAAATGCCCGCCGAGGTTGCAAACGGCCACTACTCCAACCTCGCCGTTATCTCTCACGGCCCCAACGAGTTCTTCCTCGACTTCATCACCGTCGCCCCCAACATGCCACAGGCAAAGGTGCAGAGCCGTATCATCATGAGCCCCGAGAACGCCAAGAACCTCCTCTTCGCCCTGCGCGACAACGTGCAGAAGTATGAGAACAACTTCGGCGAGATCCAGCACAAGACTCCCAAAAACGCCCCCAAGAAGGACGGTGGCGTGCCCAACCCCTTCATGGCCTAACCATTAGCTGATGAAAGATCACAATCTGCTGATATACAACACTCTCACGCGCCGCAAGGAATTGTTCAAGCCTATTCACCCAGGGCGCGTGGGGATGTATGTGTGCGGCCCAACAGTATACGGCGACCCGCATCTGGGCCACACCCGCCCGGCAATCACCTTCGACGTGCTGTTCCGATACCTGCAACACCTTGGCTATAAGGTGCGTTACGTGCGCAACATCACCGATGTTGGTCACCTCGAGCACGACGCCGACGAGGGCGAGGACAAGATCGCCAAAAAAGCCCGCATCGAGCAATTGGAGCCGATGGAGGTGGTGCAATACTACCTCGGTCGCTACCACAAGGCGATGGAGCGCTTGAACGTGTTGCCACCCTCGATCGAGCCACACGCATCGGGCCACATCATCGAGCAAATCGAGTATGTGAAGAAAATCCTGGAGGAAACCCCCTACGCTTACGTGAGCGAGGGCTCGGTGTACTTCGACGTGCCCCGTTACAACCAAGATCATCCCTACGGCAAGCTCTCAGGGCGCAACATCGAGGAACTGAAAGCCGAGACCCGTGCCCTCGACGGCCAGCAGGAGAAACATCATCCCGCCGACTTCGCCCTGTGGAAAAAGGCTCAGCCTGAGCATATTATGCGCTGGCCATCACCATGGAGCGACGGCTTCCCCGGGTGGCATCTGGAGTGCTCAACAATGGGCGAGAAATACCTCGGTTGCCCCTTCGACATCCACGGCGGAGGCATCGACTTGATGTTCCCCCACCACGAGTGTGAGATCGCCCAGTCGGTGGCCCACAACGGCCATGAGACCGTCCATTACTGGATGCACAATAACATGATTACCATCGAGGGCCAAAAGATGGGCAAGTCGCTCGGCAACTTCATCACCCTCGAGGAATTCTTCACCGGCTCGCATCCCAAGCTGACGCAGGTCTACTCGCCCATGACCATCCGATTCTTCATCCTGCAAGCGCAGTATCGCTCCACCCTCGACTTCTCCAACGAGGCCCTGCAAGGCGCCGAGAAAGCCCTGCAGCGCATGCTCGAGGGCGTGAAACGCCTGGGCGAGCTGAAGCCGTCGGACAAGAGCACCATCAATGTCGCCGACCTCGAGGCCAAGTGCTACGAGGCCATGGACGACGACCTCAACACCCCGATCGTCATCGCCAACCTCTTCGAGGCTTGCCGCCTCATTAACCAGGTTAACGACGGCACCGCATCGGCCACTCAGGAAGACATCGACACGCTTAAACGCCTGTTTGACAACTTCTTGGTCGACATTCTTGGCATTCGCGTCGACACCCTTGGCGGCGCCGAAGGCTCCTCCACCGAGCCTTACGAGAAGGCTGTCGACCTGCTCTTGGAGGTGCGCGGCAAGGCCAAAGCCGCGAAAGACTGGGCCACCAGCGACCTGATTCGCGACCGTCTGGCCCAATTGGGCTTCGACGTCAAGGACACCAAGAACGGCTTCGAGTGGAGCCTGCGCAAGTAACCTCCCTTGACGATGGATTCCCTCGAGCTTGGCGAGCTGATTGCCAGCGAGTTACCATACGAGCCAAATGGGCAGCAAATTGAGCTGATTGCCCATTTGGCTCGCTTTTGTCTGGCCGAGCCGGGGCCCGACCGAGCCTTCTTGATCAACGGTTATGCGGGCACAGGCAAGACGTCGCTCACTGCCGCTCTTGTGCGCGCTCTTGGCCGCATCGGTCGCCACTGCGTGATGATGGCCCCCACTGGACGCGCCGCCAAGGTATTCGCCTCATTCTCAGGGCTTCCCGCCTACACTATCCATCGACAAATCTATCGTCAGACCCTTAGCGGACAGGTCCTGGCCGAAAACCGCTGCGCCAACACGCTGTTTATCGTCGACGAGGCATCGATGATCGGTGATGCCGACGGCGACGGACACAACCTGCTTGCCGACCTTGTCGAATACGTCTACGCCGGCACCAATTGCCGCATGTTGCTGCTTGGCGACACGGCCCAGTTGCCCCCGGTAGGATGCGTCGAGTCACCAGCGATGAATCCCGAAAGGCTCCGCTCGTTCGGCCTGAAAGTGGCTCGCGCGGTCGTCACCAAAACCGTGCGCCAGGCCTCCGACTCGGGAATACTTTTCAACGCCACCTGGTTGCGCAAAGCCCTGGCACAAGTGGAGTTGCCCACTCCCCAATTGACCGTCAACCGCTTCCCCGACGTCAAGGTGATAGAAGGGGAAGACCTGGCCGACGAGATGAACGCCGCCTACAGCCGCGACGGCATGGACCAAACGGTGATGATCACCCGCTCCAACCGGCGTGCCAAGGATTTCAACATCGCCATACGCGGCCAAATCCTTGAGCGTGACAACCTTATCTCGCGAGGAGAAAACCTGCTCGTGGCCAAAAACAACTATTATTGGGCCAAGGACGTGCCTGGATTGTCGTTCATAGCCAACGGTGACGTTGCCTACATCGAGGCCGTCTACGGCACCGAGCGACGCTATGGATTTGAGTTTGCCGACGTCGACCTGACATTTCCCGACCGTGGCGGCGTCACCCTGCAAGCCAAAATCATCCTCGACACCCTGCTTAGCGACTCAGCCTCGCTCTCGGGAGAGCAGATCAACGAATTGGCCCGGGCCACGCTCGCCGACCCGGATTACGCGCCTGCGTCGTCCTCCCCGTCTGCCCAATTGCAGGCCCTCAAATCGTCACCCTATTACAACGCCTTGCAGGTGAAATACTCCTACGCTGTCACCTGCCACAAAGCGCAGGGCGGACAATGGACCAACGTGTTCATTGACATGGGCTACATCGCCCCCGACATGCTCGGCGTCGACTTCTACCGCTGGCTCTACACCGCCGTCACCCGCGCCACCACCCGCCTCTACCTCCTCAACCCCACCATCCCCATCCACTAACCCTACACCCCCCTCAGCCGCTCCTCCAAGCTCCATGCGGGAACATTCTCAATGCCCGAAATGGATGCTAAGGGGAGTGGATCAAGGGATACTACCCATTTTGGATAATTGTCGCGTATCCTCTCAAAGGGGGCATATTCTCGCTTGCGGGTGTCCTCGTCAACAAGCATATAACTTACTTGTATATAAATCTTTTTGTCGCCTTTTATGGCCACAAAATCTATCTCCTTGCCTTCTCTTATTCCGGTATAAGCCATATAGCCCTGGCGCAACAACTCCAGATACACTATATTTTCCAATAAGTATCCAGCGCCAAAAGCTACCCCAGGGAACAAATAATTATGGTAGGCTTGATCGTTAGCGTAATATTTTGCTGCGCCTCCCAAGACCTCTTTTCCACCTATGCCAAAACGCTCACATTTATGGCATAGGAACGCATCAGAAATATACCCAACATAGTCAGCTACAACCTCATACGACACCTGGCTACCCTTTCCCTTGAACCATGCGACTATATTAGGTATCGACTGAAGATTGGATGATGTATTAACCAAATATGAGAATATGTCGGAGAGAATCGACGGCATTCTCACCTTATAGCGAGCTATTATATCGCGCAATAGCACTGTGTCACGCAACGATGATATATAGTTGGCTCTTAGCTCCTCAGTTGATAGCCAAAATAGCTCGGGTAATCCGCCGCATTTCATATATTCCAAATAGCTCTCCATAGCAGGCGTCTTTCCCGTTATTCCGCAAAATTCGGCATACGAGAAGGTATATACAGGTTTGGCGAGGTATCGTCCCGACAACAAAGTGGCGAGCTCCCCCGACAACATTTTGCTGTTGGAACCACTTATATAAAGACAAAATCGCTGAGTATAATCTTGTGACAACGAATTTACCGCTTTCTCCCAATTCTCCACCATCTGCACCTCGTCGATAAACACAAATAATGGACGGCCTTCTCGTGATGACGCGTAGGACCGAACAAACCGTTCAAGGTCATCGGCCGTTCTGATAAAGTCGTACGCTCCAAGTTCCTTATTAATTATCAAAGTATCCTTAGGACCCGCCACGCCCTCTTCTACTAATGCTTTAGCAACCTGACGCAACACATAACTTTTGCCCGTTCTACGCTGGCCCACAAGCACCTTCACCAGATTACTTCCACTGGCCTCCACCAGAGGCTTGGTATACAACTCGCGCAAGTAACCCATTTCCAAAGATGGGTTACCCCACAAATTATATTGTGATATCTCCTGAAAATTTTCGATCATAACCAAATTTTTGCCCAAAAATACTAATATTTTCGGTTATACCCAAATAAATCTCTCTATTATCAACTTTTTTTGGTTATAATCGAAAAAGTTCAAGAACTATCATACACCCTCACGGCGGTAGGGGCATTTGCGGTGGTCAGTTATATGTTACAATGTTTCCTTCCCCTCAGCGTGTCGATGGCTGATTGAACACCCGGGTTTTGCTGGTGTGGGGATTTTTCGCTAACTTCGTAGCCAAATAATTATGGTATGCTGGAGGCGAGGATTGCGGCGAGGTATCTGAGGGCCCGGAAGGGACACGCGGCGGTCAATGTGATTTCTGCAATCGCGTTGGCGGGCGTGGTTGTCGCCACGGCCGCGATCGTTATCGTGCTGTCGGTGTTCAACGGCTTCAGCAATCTGGCGGAGAGCCAGTTATCAGTCGTCGACCCTCCCCTCAGCGTTGTCCCCACGCAGGGGAAAACGCTGGACCGTGCACTTGACGGAGCCATCCCGGTGGTGCGCGAGCAAGGCTTGGCGATGGTGGGCGAACGGCAACATCCAGTCACTCTCTTGGGCGTGCCCGACCAATGGCTAACTACCTCAGGGATAAGCAATACCGTTATTGACGGCACAACCTCGCTGGGCGACACAATCACCGGGCCAGCGGCTATGTTGGCGGTGGGACCAGCTGTCACCCTGTCTACCCATCCCGGCGACGAACGAGGGATAAAAGTCTATGTACCAAGACGTAAGGGACGTGTCAACCCCGCCAACCCTATGGCGTCGTTCCGCGAGCAGCGACTGGAAGTGGCTGGCGTGTTCCAAACCGGCAACCAGCGTCACGACCAAGACCTTATCATCGTGCCAATCAGCCTATTACGGCAAATGCTCGACTACGACACCACGCAATCCACGGCCTTGCAAATCTGGGACACTGCAGCCATTCCTTCCGATATCCAAAATAATATAGGTAACGCTGCGAATGTCAAGGTGTTAACCAGAATAGAGCAAGAGCAGCACTCATTTTCGATGATCGCCGTCGAAAAATGGGTGACGTTCCTGATGCTGGTGTTTATTTTGTTGATAGCCATGTTTAACGTGCTGAGTACCTTGTCGTTACTGATATTGGAGAAGCGCGACTCGCGCCATATTTTCGACGCCATGGGTATGTCGCCCAAGAGGGTAAGAGGCATCTTCGCCTGGGAGGGAGCCATGGTGACAGCCATCGGAGGCGCGATAGGCGTCATCTTGGGTGTGCTCCTATCTCTCGCGCAACAATGGGGCGGTTTCATCAAGTTGTCGGGAGATCCCACGATGATGGTGATTGACGTTTACCCCGTGGAGGTGCACTTAGTGGACGTGCTGGTGGTGCTCGGCCTTGTCATCGTCACCTCTGCGCTTACAGCATGGCTCACTTCGTTGATTGCCAAAAGATTATAATCCCAATACACCACATTATGAACAGTCCACAGGAGATTACGAGATTGGCCACCGAGGCAGGAGTCCGCAAGGCAGGTTTAGCGCAAGCAGGAATAGGTAAATTGCTGTTGCTCGCGGGATTAGCCGGCGCGTTTATCGCCCTCGGCGGCATGCTCTCGATCGCCTTCGGCTATAGCTGGCCGGGACTGGCTGAGATAGCTCCGGGATGGTGCAAAGTGCTGATGGGCGTGGCTTTCCCGATTGGGCTTATCCTCGTCGTAGTGCTTGGTGCTGAGCTGTTTACGGGTAATAACGCAATGCTCATCCCGGCGTTTATGTCCAAACGGGCCACCGTGGGGCAGATAGTATGGAACTGGACAGTGGTGTATATCGGCAACTTCCTGGGAGCCATCGCGTTTGTATTTCTATTGGTGTATTGGTGCGGACTCCTCGACACCCCGGCTTACGCCAAGGCGCTGTCGGGAATAGCCACAGCCAAGGTGTCGATGCCGTGGATTATGGTGATGCTCAAGGGGATAGGCGCCAATTGGCTCGTCTGCTTGGCCTTATGGCTCGCTATGGCTGGTAATTCGCTGTTAGAGAAAGCTTTTGGATGCTGGCTGCCCGTGATGGCGTTCGTGGCGTTAGGGTTTGAGCACTCGATCGCCAACATGTTTTTCCTTCCAGCCGGGATGCTCTCGGGCGCGGAAATCACTGTGTGGCAGGCGATTTGGAACAATCTCATCCCCGCAACCATCGGCAACATCATCGGTGGCGCCTTGCTTGTGGGCACCCTTCACTCACGCCTATATCCAGCAAAAGCATAATTCGCTGAGGCACAACAAAAAGCCTACTATCGCGAGTAGGCCAATTGGGTATTCACAAACATTTTGGTAAAACAGTCATCCTCTATGGCTTAGAGGTTTAGTGGTCGTATAATTATCTGGTGCAAAGGTACGACCATTCGACCGTCCCCAAAATACCTATTTTTGAGTAGTAATTAGACTGCCCACAACACTTATAAATTCCTTTGACAGGTTCAATATCTCACTTCCCTCTTCTTCTGGAATGTCAAATACAGCGTTATAGTCGGCTTTTTGTCTAAGTTGCATTAATCGAGCGAAGAAACTTCCATATTTAGTATCTAACAATCCTGGTTGGATAAATTTCTTATACAACAGCACATGCATTCCTTTATGTGTATGGGCACTTTCCTGATTGTTAATGAATAATCCTTGCACTAAATGATAGCAAGCGTAATAGCATCGGTTAACAGCTATATCCAAGTGCCCGGAAGCAAAGGTTTCCATTGCCTGTTGTATGAGAACTTGAGCTCGTCGAGTTTCCTTTTCCACAAGAAAGGAACGTTGTTGTGGGGTCATGGTTAGTTTAGGCGTTTGCCGTCACGGAGGACGTTGTTATAGAATGGAGTTTGGCGGTATTTCGACCATTCTTTAGCAGTGTACAAAATAGGATTAATCTCTTGATTCAACTCATATCCCAACGTGACAAAAGGATAGCTTATTTCATCGTAATCCCTTTGATGGAGCGAAGGACGATTCAGAATAATCAGGATGTCCCAATCGGACGTATCTTTCCCTTCGCCCCTCGAACGAGAGCCAAACAAAATCACCGGTTCATCTTTCTTTACCACTGATTTAGCTAATGCTGATATTCGGGATAAGGTTTGATCCATATTCTTTATCTCGACTACAAAATTACTACATTTTGGTGGAAAACCAACCCAATTTAACCAGTTATCGGGCGAGGGAGAGGAAGGAGGAGGGGATGGGGGTGGTGAAGTGCATGTCGCGGCGCGTGCGGGGATGGGCGAAGCGCAGCGTCTGGGCGTGCAGGGCCAGGCGATGGATGGGCGACGGCGCGGCGCCGTAGCGACGGTCACCAGAAATGGGGTGTCCTTGCTCGCTCAGGTGGGCGCGTATCTGGTTTTTGCGACCGGTGTCAAGTTCAACCTCCAAAAGGGAGTAGCCGCGACCGTGGCCGATGGTGCGGTAGCGAGTGACAGCTAATTGACCCTGCTTGGGATCGTCGGTGGAGTATACCTGATGCTCGGCGTTCTCGGCCAGATAGGAGCGTATTGTGCCCTCCGGTGGTTGCATATCGCCCTCAACCACAGCCACATACTTGCGTTGCAGCACTAAGTTGTTCCAATTGTGCTGCATCGTCTCCTTGGCCTCGACGTTTTTGGCGAACATCATCAGGCCTGTGGTGTCGCGGTCCAAACGGTGCACCACGAAAATCTTGTTACGGGGATCCTTACGCTTCACCCATTCCTTGAGGATGTTGTAGGCTGTTTCCTCTTTGCCGGCGCGATCGGTGCCCACCGAGAGCAGCCCGTAGCCCTTGTCGACAACGATAATGTCGTCGTCCTCGTAAACGATTTTCAGGCGGCGGTGATGAAACGTCTGGAACTCGCGGGTGACGTTGACGCGCACCGTGTCGCCGGGTTGCAACTCTTGGGAGGCAAGGGTGACGGGAGTGTCGTTATTGATTGCCACCTGGTTGTGGCGTAGGAGTTCTTTGACGGTCGTGCGCTTGCGCTCGGGCATGGCGCGCAGGAGGAACTCGAATAGTTTGGCGGGGGCATCGACGCGATATTCCTCGATGCGATCTGGTGTGAATCGGCGACGTTCAGCGCCGGGCTTTTGTTGACGAGATGCGGGCATGGTGGAGAGAGTTTGGGGTTATGATTTTTTGCGGGTAACGCGACGAGGTTTCTTCGGCGCAGCGTCTTGAGCTGCCATCAGTTGGCGGCACTCCTCGAGGGTGAGCGACGCAGGGTCGGTTACGGTCTTGGGAATCTTGTAATTGGTGCCGTTGAAGGCGATGTAGGGTCCGTAGCGGCCGTTGAGCACTTGCAGGCCAGGCTCATCGTCGTAAGTGGCAAGGACAGCCTTGGCCGCAGCCTCAGCCTTGGCTTTGATAAGCTCCTCGGCCTCCTCAAGTGTTATAGCCGCTGGACTTACGCCCTTGGGAATCGACACGAATTTGCCGTCGTGCTTCACGTAGGGACCGAAGCGACCGATGGCCACTGTCACCTCCTTGCCGTCAAGCTCGCCTAAGTGACGGGGGAACTCGAAGAGCTTCAACGCCTCCTCGAGGGTGAGGGTAGATAGCGACTGGCCCTTCTGCAACGAAGCGAATTGGGGCTTCTCGTCGCCCTCTCCTTCGCCAATCTGCACCAGCGGACCAAAACGGCCGATCTTCACAAACACTTTCTTGCCGGTCTTGGGGTCGACGCCCAATTCGCGCTCGCCCACCTTGTGCTCCAGGCGCATGTTCATGGCGCTCTCTACCGCCGGATGGAATTTGTCGTAGAAGTCGCCTATTTCGCCTTCCCACTTGCACTCGCCCTCGGCAATCTCGTCAAAGCGCTCCTCCATCGACGCCGTAAAGCCATAATCCACGATGTCGGGGAAGTATTCAGCCAAGAAATCGTTGACTATCACGCCAATATCAGTGGGGATAAGCTTGCCTTTCTCGGCTCCGGTGGTTTCCGTGGCCACCTTGGAGGTTATTTTGCCGTTTTTGAGGGTCAAGGTGGTGTATTGGCGCTTCTCGCCCGGTTTCTCGCCCTTTTCGACGTACTCGCGTTGCTGGATGGTGGAGATAGTGGGAGCGTAGGTCGAAGGGCGGCCGATGCCCAATTCCTCCATCTTCTTAACAAGCGACGCCTCGGTGTAGCGGGGCGGCTGTTGAGTAAAGCGCTCGGTTGCGACAACCGATTGGGTGTCGAGCGGTTCGCCCACCTTGAGCGCAGGCAGCAGCTCTTGACCTTCAACAGCCTCCTCCTCGTCGCGGCTCTCGATATACACCGTCAAAAAACCGTCGAATTTCACAACCTCGCCCGTCGCTGTGAAACGATCGTCGGGCGCCCCCTTGGGCACGATCTCAACGGTGGTCTTCTCGATCTCGGCGTCGGCCATCTGAGTGGCGATGGTGCGCTTCCATATCAGGTTGTACAAGCGTTGCTCCTGGGGCGTGCCGGGGATAGTCTTGTGGGATATGTGGGTAGGGCGAACGGCCTCGTGGGCCTCTTGCGCTCCCTTGGAATGGGTATGGAACTGGCGGTTCTGCAGATATTTCTCACCCAGCGACTCGCGTATCTCCTTAGAAATGGAATTGATGGCCAACGAGGAGAGGTTCACCGAATCGGTACGCATATATGTGATATGGCCCTCCTCATAAAGGCGCTGGGCCACCATCATCGTCTGCGACACCGAGAAACCCAGCTTGCGCGCGGCATCCTGCTGCAGGGTAGAGGTGGTGAACGGCGGCGCGGGTGATTTTTTCAGCGGTTTAACCTGGATATCGGCTACCGAGAATTGGTGACCCTTGCAATCCTCGAGCAGGCGCTTGGCAGCGTCCTGGTCGGGCAAGCGACGGCAGAAATCGGCTTTGATCGCCTGTCCCTCGGCATTGGTGAAATGGCCCGTGGCGCGCCAATAGCTCTCGGATTTGAAATTCTTGATCTCATTCTCGCGCTCAACAATCAGGCGAACCGCCACCGACTGCACGCGTCCGGCCGACAATGCCGGCTTGATTTTACGCCACAGCACCGGCGACAACTCGAAACCCACGATGCGATCCAACACGCGGCGCGCCTGCTGGGCGTCGACGCGGTTGAGGTCGATCACGCGAGGGTTGGCGATAGCGTTGAGTATAGCCTCCTTGGTAATCTCATGGAACACAATGCGTTTCGTGGTCTTGGGGTCAAGGCCAAGCACCTCGCTCAAATGCCACGCTATAGCTTCTCCCTCGCGGTCCTCATCAGAGGCGAGCCACACGGTCTCGGCCTCCTTGGCGGCATTTTTCAGGTCCTTTACCAAATCCTTTTTGTCGGCCGGAATTTCATAAATGGGGGCGAAACCGTCCTCCACATCAATAGAGAAGCTTTTTTTCTTGAGGTCGCGGATATGGCCGTAGCTCGACATCACCTTGAAATCCTTGCCGAGGAATTTCTCGATGGTTTTGGCCTTGGCGGGCGACTCGACGATTACCAGGTTTTGTATCATCAGGGGATGGGTTTTAAAACGTAGTCTTAAAAATCGGGGCAAAGTTACACATTATTAATTTAACGACAAAACTCCCCCAGTAGTTCACCCCGCTAATGGCGCTTGCCGTCACACCGTCAAAACTGTGTGTTGATAAGGGCCCCTACAAATTTGTGTGTTTGGGTTTAGCCAACCTGGGAATGATGGTGGGCAAGCCCACCACCTGAGCCGAAATCGAGCGAGTCAAAAACGGCGTTTCCTCAGGCATAAACGGAATTATTTTATCCGATCAGAGGAATCCTTGAACAAATATCTTAATAAGGTTCTATTGAAAGCAATCCCAGCGGTTGCCCTCTGGGATTGCACATCGGCAAGGCGAGGACTTGAACCTGCAATCTTTTACCGCCTTTCGACGGCAAAATCGCTACCAATTGCGATCATCAAGCCGATGCGCCACAAAGTTACGCCCGACGGTCAGCAAAATAACTTCCGACCGCCAAAAATTATTTAGCTGGAATCCGCTGACCCGAAAAATCCGCTGACCCGATTATCCCTTGATTTTGGGGCTAAAATTAAAACTCAGCTACGGCTAACTCGCTGTAACTGAGTTTCTTTTGATTTTGTGGTGCCACCAGGAATCGAACCGGGGACACAAGGATTTTCAGTCCTTTGCTC
>CAZLSW010000083.1:0-12057 GCA_964562375.1 uncultured Muribaculaceae bacterium
TCCCCGAGGCCGAGATGATCGAGCGCGCCCTCCCCGCCGCCACCTTCCTCCGCGAGCCATCCCCCGACGACACCCACAATGGCCTTCCCCAAGACCTCAACAAGGGCATACCCGCAGGCCCTAACGAGAGCATAACAATAGACGATTCGCAACGTAAGATGCGAAGCGTACTCAGCATGGTCACCCTCACGACCGCCGCCCTTCACCGCCTCCGCCACCTCCTCCGCGACCACCGCCCCACCCAGCCCCTGCCGCTACCCCCCTCCCTCGCCACCCTCTTCAATCAAGAAGCCGTTCCCGCATAAACTGCCATGGCTGATAATCCGATGACATACAACTCGGTAGTTCAAGGATGGTATCGCACGTCATTCTTCCATATCAACTTGCGATTCAAATGGGATATGGAATTTGACACGCTCAACGATTCCGACCGGGGGCTGATTCTGCACGAATACGTCCACTTTCTCCAAAACTTGACAACTCCTTGGGGATTGTGGAGCGGTATGATCGATTACGCCCTCTACGCCTCGATCGGCGCTTACGTCCAGCCATTGGCCAAATCGGGAAAAGATATTTCCCTGGAGCATTTCGACTTCTCCGATTCGATGAAGAGGATGCTCGAAGCCCGGGAGAAGGGTAGGGGAACGCACGGCGACGGCGCCTCGTGTGAGTATATCACATCAATATCAAGAATCAAAGGTGACCAACCTGTGTATCTCATTGAGGGCTACGACATTGATGCCACTGGTGTCAAGTTGCCGAGAAAGGGTGGAGTGGAATTGGGAGCCTTCGCCATCCAAGAAAGCATGGCCTACATGTGCCAACAGATGGCCGATCCTTCCGCTAAAGGAACTTCGCCTGCTTATCCTTACGACTTCGTGCAGCTTATCGCCGACAATTTCTACCCCAGAATCGCCGAAAACAAGCCGCTGTTGGTTGCTTGCTGCTATCTTTCGCTATTCTCCATGTCTCCCGGCAAACGGTTGATCGAGCTGCTCGACGACGCAAGCCTCATTCCCGACGTGGACATGAAATCGTTTGTGGAAGAGCATATCGCCAACGACAAGGTGATGATACGGAATGCCACGGGAGAGGAAACCGTTTGCTCGCCGATTGAATTCTACCAACTATCGGTAGAGAAATTCTTGAAAGCATTGAACGCCCTGCCGGGCGTCACCACCCAATACATCGAGGACGTGCTCAACCGCACCCAGCTGGCCAACGGCATCATCCCACTCCTGGCACCATTCGCCAACGACACCATCACCAACGCCGACATCCGCGCGATGATGGAATACCTCGGCGCCCCGATGATCACCTCCGGCCCCTGGATCTGCCACTACCCCTACCTCCCCGCCACTGTGAATCAAGGCCTCGCATCCCCCGATGAGAACGCCGAATCAGCAGGAGACAATCAACTGGTTCCCTCCACCGAGATAATGATGCTCTGGAGCTACCTCCAGCTGATGCAGATCTTGTTGGACCCTGCCTCGGGCTGTCCCCTCCGCCCTGACTGCGACCACCACGCCGGCGACCCCCTCTGCTCCACCCCAACCCCCTGGCTCCACCCCACCCCCTGCGCCCTCACCCCCGCCGCCCGCGCCTTCTCCCTCCTCCCATAATAAATGGCAGTTTCTAGAACCACATATGTAATGAAGAATAGCACAATAGCTCTGGGCTATTGTGTATTGAGTTTATTACTTAATTTCTTCTCCAGAAAAGTTTTCTTAGATTACCTAGGAACAGAGATATTAGGTCTAAACACAACCGCTTCAAATATTTTACAGTTCTTGAACATCTCGGAACTGGGAATTGGTTCTGCAATTGGGTTTACATTATTTAAGCCATTGGCGGACAGAGACAACCAAACCATCGCCGAGGTTTTAAGAATACAGGGAATTCTGTATCGTAGAATAGCTTTCTTGATTATTGGGTTAAGCGCAATAGTTATGTCAAGTTTCCCATGGATTTTCCAAAAAATGGAATTGCCCATGTGGTACGCATATGCATCCTTTGGAGTATTTCTTTACAGTTCCTTGTTGAGCTATTTTGTTAATTACCGTCAGGTTGTTCTATCTGCAAGTCAACAAAATTATAAGATACTTTATTCCTTTAAAACTACGGTTATAGTTAAAACTATAGTCCAGATATTCGCCATAAAATATTTGTCTCATCCCTACGTGTGGTGGTTAATATTAGAGGCAGTGTTTGCAACCTTAGGAGCCTTGGCACTTGACATTACTGTTAAGAGAACATTCCCTGAATTACAAAAATGTAAAGAAGCATATAAATTATTAAAGGGAAAATACGTAGAGTTAATAAATAAAATAAAACAAACTTTTTTCCACAAGATAGCAGCTTTTGCTCTCTCCCAATCTGCTCCTTTGATTATCTATGCATACACCACTTTAACTATGGCAGCTATTTATGGTAATTATATTTTGATTATTCAAGGGGTTTATAGCATCATGGCTGCTATATTTAGTGGAATGGGGGCTAGTGTGGGTAACCTAATTGTTACCTCGGAAAAATCTCATGCAATGGAAGTTTTTGAAGAGCTTTTCTCGTTTAGGTTTTGGATTATTTCCACTATTTGCTTTACAATTTTCCAAACATCTGCGTTTTTCATTTCTTTCTGGATTGGTAATGAATATATCATGTCTTCTGTTACGGTTTTCCTAATGGTCTTAACTCTATTCGTAAATCTTTCTAGATCAACAGTGGATGATTATTTGTATGCATTTGGTTTGGTGCGAGATATTTGGGCCCCTATTACAGAAACGATATTGAATATCGGGTGCTCAATTATTTTAGGAGCCTATTTTGGCATAAATGGTATCCTAATAGGCGTCTTAATCAGTCTTTTTATTATTGTAATCTGGAAACCGATATTCCTATTTTCGACAGAAATGAAGGGATATGGGGGACGTTACATTCGGATATACTTGATTGATATTGCGTTATTGGCCTCTATAGGATATTTAATGATCAAATTCAATTCATTCGTAGATTGGAATAATTTTGCTCCTTTCACACGATTCATATTTAGCGCATCAACTAACTGTTTTGTGTTTGCAATATTAATGTATTTTGGCCTGAAACTCACCAAAATGAAAATTGATGCATCTATAAAAAGAATCTGTCAACGTTTTACAAGATCGAATCCGATACGATCTATAACAGAGGAATAGAATAAGTTTTACAAATCATAGACGGACTCACGATATATTATGGAATTATATAAGAAATTGGTGGTGGATTTGGATGATACAATCACCATAACTCACAACGGGGATTACGCCCATAGCGAGCCAATTCAGCCCACGATTGACGCATTGAAGCGGTATAAAGAAATGGGTTTCGAGATTATTATCCAGTCAAGTCGTAATATGCGCACTTACGAGGCTAACGTGGGCAAAATTAATATCTTCACGCTGCCCAACATCATTCGATGGCTTGACGCTCACGACGTGCCGTATGATGAGGTGCACGTGGGCAAGCCTTGGTGTGGTTTCGATGGCTTTTACATCGACGACAAGGCGATTCGGCCCTCGGAATTCCACTCGATGAGCTACGAGGAGATTAAAGATATGCTCAAAAAGGAAAAAGAGTACACTCGTTCGTTATGATTCTCATCACTTCGGCTGCCTACACTACCCCTGGGTTGGCCTCAGAGTTTGGCCTCTTGCCCCCGTGTATGCTTCCGGTGCAAAATCAAAGGCTTTACGAGCACCAGTTTCGTTTGATTCCCAAAGGCGAAAGGATGGTGCTCACTTTGCCAAATGATTTCACGTTGCCAGCGCATGACGCTCAGCGATTAAAACAGGCCGGTGTGGATGTTGTGTGGGTCCCGACAGGGAAAAGCTTGGGAGAATCGATAGTGTACGCTTTAAATTATATTGCTGATTACTCCGAGCCATTGCGTATATTGCATGGGGATACATTGCTACAAGAAATCCCCTCAGGAGAGAATGTAATTGCTATCTCGCAGGTGGAGGACGATTACAACTGGAGCTATTATGACGAGGAAAAGCATTGGGTACACGCTGGTTATTTCGCTTTCAGCGACCAGTCAAAGTTGATATCGTCGATCACCGAGAAGGGCTACAGATTTATGGACGGTGTGAAAAGGTATAGCGAGAGAATCCCCTTGGAGGCTATTAAGGCTCACGGATGGCTTGATTTCGGAATCCCCAACACCTACTTCCGGTCGAAGGCCAAACTCACAACCCAACGCGTATTTAACGACTTGCAGATTTCCCGCCATAGCGTAAGGAAATGCTCTTCCGACGTGAAGAAGATGGAAGGTGAGGCCTCATGGTTCACGTCGGTACCAAAAGCGTTGCGGCATTACTGCCCGTCGGTTTGGAATCAGGGTATCGATGAGAACGGCAAAGGATATTACGAGTTGGAATACCTGTATCTTTCCTCCCTTGCGGAACTTTTTACTTTCGGTGCCAATCCTCCATTTGTGTGGCGATCAATATTGGATACATGCGGGGCTTATTTAGCTACGGAGCTGGAGTTTAAGCCTGCAGATGTGTCAAAGGTAGCATGGAGTAATATCCGTCTTTACGGCGAAAAAACGGCATCTCGCTTGAAGAAATATTGCCATGAACAGCATATTGACATGGATGTAACCTGGATTATCAATGGTATTCCAACGCCTTCCTTGAATCAAATCCTTGAGGAAGTAAGTCAACCCTTGGAGTCGCCCTGTGAGGCTACCGTTGGTGTTATGCATGGTGATTTTTGCTTCAGTAATGTGCTGTACGATTTCAAGAGTAGGTCAATCAAGGTGCTAGACCCGAGAGGAGTGGATTTGGATGGCAATAAAAGTATCTACGGGGACATACGATATGACGTGGCAAAATTGGGCCACTCAATCATCGGAATGTACGATTACATCATCGGTGGCCACTATACGTTGAACGAGGATGGTTATAAGCTGGAGTTGAAATTCCCTGTCAGCGAGGCCATCCAAGCCGCTCAACAATACTTTATGGGCATGAGCATAGGACAGTACTCGATGGGCGAGTTAAAGGTGTATCCCATAATGATACATCTTTTCCTCTCTATGCTACCCTTACATAGCGACCGACCTGATCGTCAACGCGCTATGCTAGCCAACGCTTTAAGGTTGTATAACGAATTTAAATTACAGTTATGAACATCATTATCCCAATGGCGGGCTTGAGCTCTCGCTTCACTCGCGAGGGTTTTACTTTGCCCAAATATATGCTTTACGCTAAACGGCGCTCTTTGTTCAATATCGCCGTAAGCAGTTTTGAGAAATATTTCGACACGGCGAATTTTGTGTTCGTTGCGCGTGACGTGTACGACACGCCTCGATTCATAGAAGAAGAATGCCAGCTGCTTGGTATTAAGGATTATACCGTGGTGGTTACAGAGCCTACCCGCGGTCAAGCCGAGACTGTGGAGGTTGGAGTCAAGAAGTCGGGCATGCCTTTGGACGAGCCGATCCTGATTTTCAACATCGACACTTTCCGCCCGGGTTTCACGCTTCCAGAGTGCGTTGACACGTGTGATGGATATCTGGAGGTGTTCAAGGGCTCCGGGGCAAACTGGTCGTACGCAAGATGTGCCGAGGACACGGATAAGGTGGTCGAAACAGCCGAGAAAAAGGAGATTTCCGACAATTGCTCAACCGGTATCTATTATTTTCGCTCGGCGAAGCGTTTCCTCAATGCCTACGGGACGGGTGAAATTGATCCCAACGGCAATGTCAAGGAACTTTATGTCGCGCCCCTTTACAACCGACTTATTGCTCAAGGTGACGACATCCGCATTAACGTTATCCCCCGGGAGGAAGTGATATTCTGCGGTGTCCCTCAAGAATATTACGATTATCTCCAAGCTGTGGTAAATGAATAATCCCTTGGTGTCCATCCTTGTGCCAGTATACAATGTCGAGGCGTTCTTAGAGAAATGCCTTGACTCGATAGTCGGCCAAACGTATAGGGATCTTCAAATCGTTCTGGTGGATGATGGCTCCACCGACCGGTCCGGGGCAATTTGCGACGAATTCGCAAGCAAGGACAATCGCATTGAGGTGGTGCATAAACCCAATGGGGGCGTTGCCACAGCCCGCAACGAGCTTATCAAGCATATCAAAGGTGAATATTTCCTATTCGTGGACGCTGACGATTGGATCGAGCCTGAGATGGTGGAGCATCTTTTGGGTGTAATTCAAGAAACCGATGCCGACATCGCCGTCTGCGGAATGGTTTGGGACGACGCAAAGCCTTGTGATGGGCCATGGGAGACCACCACATGGGACCAAAATACAACGATTCGAGAGTTCGTGAGACACCAAAAGCTCTCGGGTTCGTTATGGAATAAATTGACTAACGTCAATTTATTACATAACGAACGAGTTCGTCATGGAATTTCGTTCAACACCAACGTGAGTTTTGGAGAGGACGCCCTGTTTTGCTGGCAAATGCTGCAAGGGCTTAAAAAAATGGCGTTGACGTCACGGCAACTTTACCATTATCGCCGAAACTTCTCCTCCATTTCTCATCGCTCATACGGTCCAACCCGTCAATCCGAGGACATCGTGTGGGAAACCATCTCCCGTGAATGCGCCGACTGGTGGCCACAAGACGCCTCCGACGCTTCTGCACGCCGCTATGTCCAAAACATGTGGCAACTTTACTATGCAGCCAAGGCTAAGAGTCCCAAAGACGCTCAAATTTCTTCTTTGCAGAAGCGCATCCGAAAGCATTTGTGCTTGATTCGAAAATCAGGGCTTCTCAACTACAAAAAGTTGTTCTTTGCCTTTCTTACAGCTTATAGCTATAAATTGGCAAAGCTAATGACCAACTGATGAAGAAAGTGTGCATATTGCAAAATGGACTTGTACGAGGTGGCACGGACACCTTTGTAGTTAATCTTTGCAAGTATCTTGACAAAGAGAAATTTGAGGTCACAGTGATTAATCCTAACGGTGAGGCAAATATACGGGAACCTGAAGTGTTGCGAACTGGTGCCTCTTTATTGCATACCACTCCTCTAAGAGGGGTTAAAGGAAAGTTGAGGCATCTGGTTCAACTTTACAAAATATTAAGGGAAGGAAAATTTGATATTTTCCATACCAATATTGACCTATTCAATGGTCCCCAATTATTTGTGGCATGGTTAGCAAGAGTGCCAGTTCGAGTATGTCATAGCCACAATAATAATCAAACCCGTGCGATTAGAGAAGGGCAAACTCTTAGCATCAAAATATATCAATCGGTGATGAAATGGCTGTGCTGGCATTTCTCTAACCGCCGATGTGGATGTTCCGCAGAGGCTAACGACTTCCTCTATGCAAGAAAGCCTTGGCAACAGCTTACATATCCTACAGTAATCAACAATGGAATTGAACTGGATCAATTCCAGGGTAATCAGAGTGCCATAAGCTTAAAAAAAGATTTTAGTATAAATTTTCAATACCACATAATCACTGTTGGCCGATTCATTGATCAGAAAAATCCAGAATTTATAGCGGAGATATTTTGCGAACTTGCTAAAAGAAGGAAAGATTGTGATTTTGTGTGGATTGGAGAAGGTCCATTGGAGGGAAAGTGCCGAAATATAGTTGCTGACGCTGGTATAGAAGAGCGAGTTCATTTCCTTGGCACTAGAGGTGATGTGTCAGAAATTCTACAATGTTGTGACGTTTTTCTGCTCCCAAGTAACTTTGAAGGGTTTGGCATAGTCTTGATTGAAGCGCAAGCCGTCGGCCTCCCTTGCGTCGCATCGGATCAAGTGCCTCAAAATGTTAATTGTGGAGGAGTAGAGTTTTTACCTCTCACTCAGCCACCCTCATATTGGGCTAATGTAATTGAAGAAGTATTAGAGGGCAAGCGAAAATTCTCAATTTCTAAGATAAAACTAGACCAATTTTCTGCGGAGACCACCGCTTCGCAAATGGAGCAGGTCTTTAATTCCTTAAAATGAGATTCCGACATATCGATATAGCGAAAGGAATAACTATCCTGGCCGTAATTATAGGGCATTTCCAGATTCTTCCATTGTTGCATCTTCAGAGATTAGCCTTCTCGTTTCATATGCCTTTGTTTTTCATTTTGGCTGGTGTGTTTTTTCGTCCTCAACCAATCGGTTTATCAATAAGAAAAGATTTTATCAGATTAATGATACCTTTATTCATTACTCTCATAGTCTATAAAATTTTCTGTTACTTGTCTGGTGATTACAACGCATTTGTTGACTTGCCCTTTAATCTCCTTGGAAACGCATCAACACCAGATGTTTCGACTAAATTCCAAGGGCAAATTTCTTGTATAGGAATATTATGGTTCTTACTTCCGATGTTTTGGGCTAGACAGGTATATAATTGTATATCAGCACTTTACCCCCCCCTAATCTCAAGGGTAAAAATCCTAATCCTACATCAAGATTTATAGGACCGTCAAAATATGGCAGATGCATTATAGCTATAATGATTTCAATTATTGGTATTGGTCTCAGTCCTTGGTTTTGGCTCCCTTTGGGATTGACACAAGCCCTGTCTGCATTAATATACTTTGCTACGGGCGATGCATTAAGACAAATGTTTCTATCCCCTCCTAAAAGAAGGCTTTTGTGGCCCATGGCTCTAATATGGATTATGGCTTTTTTAATTCAGCCCTATATCGGGTTTGGTTTTGTATGGCCTTTGATATGGTTAAGTATTTTAGGAGCTGGTTGTGCCACTGTCTGCATATGTGCTATGTCAGTCAAATTAGAAAACACCAAAAGTGGAAAGTTTCTAGAGTGGTGCGGTAGAAACTCAATGGGCATATATTGCTCTCATGCTTTATGTTTTGGAATTGTATATTGGTTATCGGGTGAGTATGGGAAATGGGCGCCTTGGGGAGAAAATATTTGTTTTCTTTTCCACCTTGTGGTTTGTCTAATGCTTACTTTCTTGGCGAGCAAGATAAGAGGTCTAAAAACCATTTTTCAACTTGCTTAAACAAATGGTGAGATTCCGTCATATCGATATAGCGAAAGGCATAGCCATTCTATTCGTTCTCATTGGACACTTCATGTTTTTGCCATCGCTTCATTTACAGAGATTGGCCTATACCTTTCATACGCCTCTATTCTTCATCTGCGCTGGTGCTTTTTATAAGCCAAAAAGCTTTACCCATTCATTAAAGAAGGACTTCAAAAGACTTCTTATTCCTTTATTGGTTACATTCTTCATTTGGGAATTTCTTAAATTTAAGTCTGGACAATCCACATTTTTGCCCCATTATTATTTCTCACGTCTTTGGTACAATTACCAAGATACTACTCTCCAACAAGGGATAGACGATACTATAGGTATTTTGTGGTTTCTTCCTACCTTGTTTTGGTGTAAGACGTTCTTCAACTTGCTGTATCAAATTAGGTTTAAGCCAACTCTGATCAATAACAAAAGTTTAATCTTCTCATACCAGGATCTGCTAATAGTGGCTATAAGTCTATTGGCCGCCTATTCTAGCCGCTTCTTCTGGCTCCCGATGGAAATAACTCAAGGGCTGTCGGTTATGATTTTCTATCTTGGAGGTTTAAAACTAAAACAAGTCATTATAGAAGGTGTTAATCTTAAATTCCTACTTGGATTGATTCTAATATGGATTGCTGGTTTCTTATTAGCTTATGACCCCCAATTAGGACATCTCAGTTGGCTTTCATTAATCAGTTTTCCCGCCGCTATTGCTGGTTCTTTATGTATAATAATCCTATCTCAATATATTAATAGTCAGGCATATAAATGGGGGGGTAATCGTATGGCTAGGTGTCAACTCCATGGGAATTTATTGTATACACGCACTTTGTTACGGTCTAGTAAGGTTGATGTATTACAATGAAATCTATTGGTTGCCTGATAATGGTGGTGCTCATTTTATTTTCCATCTTACTTTCGTGATTATTCTCACCTATCTTTTCTCAAAATATCGCTTAACGCGTACCCTATATCAACTCGCTTAGTTTAAAAACTTATGGCACGCCAACGAATTGTCTTTGTAAATCTACACGCTTGCTGGATGCTGGTGCGTACCGCATCGGTAATTGTGTATAAATTCTCTCCGGCGATTAAGCATGGTTACCTTCTAAAGTACCTTCTTGACCACCCCGAGGATTATGAGGTTTGTACATATCTCAACGATAGGGCTTTTTCCTTGTTCACCAAGGGGCCTAATTGGTTGCAAACACTTTTGAATCTATTATCTCCCTTGGAGCATCAATGGATTATGCGTAAGAATGGTATAAAGCCAGCATCAATAAAGCGAATAAAGAAGCTAAGTAACCTAACTTCCGAAGACATCCTGATAACCTATAACATTCATAACGATACCCATCTTCGGGGATTAATGGAATGTAAAGCATTCAAAGCTCACTCTATGCTACATTTCCATGGTACAAGCACTGATGCCCCGCTTATTCAAGCCAATGGAATTGACACTTTGTTCTGTGAAACCGACCTTTCAAAATCTTCAGAAATTTTCCGACGGTTCTATCCCTTAAACCTTCCTTGGGCAATACACCCTTTTGTATATGCCGAGAGATTTAAAAATCTTAAACCATTCAAGGATCGACAGAACAAAGCCTTCTCGGTAGGCACAATCACTTACAAGCGCCATCGGGAGTTCTTGGAGGTATATGGGAATCCGTGTGACCAACCAGTTAGGAAATTTGTGAAAGATTACCCCGAGTATTTCAGCGACACTATTGACTGTTATTCTGAGGACTATGACGAAGGAGATTCTGGCAAGGCTATTAAAGCTCATGAAAACCCAATTTCAAAACTTTACAAGCGTGTGTACAATAAGTTTCATAACGGACGACAGAAGAAGTACTTCTCTTTCGACATGGTTGAGAAATTCAACGATTACAAAATGAATATCGTTGGGGAAGAGATACTAGGGGTACCAGGCATTGGCTATGTTGAAGGAATGGCATGCGGCTCCGCATACATTGGCCTTGACTCTCCCATGTACCGAGATCTTGGTCTTATTCCTGGCCTACATTATATTTCCTACGATGGTACAAAAGAAGATTTACGCCGTGTAATCGAGCACTATCAAAAACCCGAGAATCAAGCTGAACTTGAACGCATCGCCGCCACAGGTTGCGACTACGTTCGCACCCACTTCAACGGCCCTACTGCAGCCCAACTCTTACTCTCCAAATTAAAGGATCTAAAGCAAAAAAATGGTTAAGGAACGAGATCCATTTTATGACAACCTTCGAGCCCTTGCTTGTATAATGATCTGCATTGTACATGCCCCGACCACGAATCATCCTGAGATATATCACAACGAAATGGCTGTCACCACTTATAGTATGATGGCCGGAATAAACCTATTTTTTATGATCTCAGGTTCCCTTTTACTCCCGACTAATCTCACCTTAAAACAATTTTTGCAGAGGAGGTTGGATAAAATCCTTCTCCCCACATTATTTTGGACTTTTGTTTTTATAATATATAGTTCCATTGTGAGTAATTGGTCATGGAGGGAAATTAGTTTGGCTATCATTTGTTTCCCCTTCACTAATACGGGTGGAGAAGAACTATGGTTCATGTATGAATTGGTGGGACTCTATTTAATTATACCCATAATTAGTCCATGGCTGAAAGTGGCTTCAAAACGACAATTAGAATTTTATCTCATCTGTTGGGTAGTATATCTTTGCTTGCCTTATACCCCTTTCATATTGGGGCTTGAGCTCAAATCTTCAATATTTTCATATATTGGAGGATTTGTAGGATTTCTGGTTTTAGGATATTATCTGAAAAAGCATTGGGAAAATTCTTTTTTTGCGAAATGGCCTATAATTAGTATTTTAATTCTTGTTGGGATATGGGTATTACCAGCTGTCTTAATTAGACAATCGACACCAACCAATTGTCTTTCCTTGGGATTAGCCTCTTTGACCTTGGCTATATACATTTTTATGCGACAATTGTCTAGAAGTTCAAATAGGATTATTAAGAGTATTTCTAATTTGAGTTTTGGAATATATTTATCTCACTGTTACATTAGCGTACGTCTG
>CAZLSW010000084.1:0-12010 GCA_964562375.1 uncultured Muribaculaceae bacterium
ACTTCGTTTATCTCAAAGAGAAAACGAACTCAACGGCGGGCAACCTCAGCGTCCAAATCGACAAGCTCTCCTCGGCAGGGTACATAACCGCCGAGAAAGGGTTTGTCGGCAAGAAGACGCGCACGGCCTGCCGAGTGACGGACAAAGGCCGAAAAGCCTTTGGACAATACGTCGAGGACATCAAGACGCTTTTGAACCTGTAACGCGCAGCGTCTTTTACCGCACAATCGGGTGTTGGTAGCTTTGCGCTGCTGGCACTCGATTTTATGCAGAAAGTCCTACTGAAGTGAGTATCTTCTTGACAGGGACAAAAACCATTGAAAACTATAATCATGGCACTGACAAAAATTGTGACTTGTCACAATTTTTGTCAGTGCAGGTGGTTAGTTTTCATCTTGGGGGCAGCTCGATGTAGGTTACGATGTCGGGGTCCTTGGTAAGGAGGTTGAGGGAGTCGGTCATCAGGTGGGTGCGGCGCAGGTCAGCTCAAGATTTGAGGCTAAGATTCACCCAAACCATGGTCATCGAGCGCAGCCGTTAACTGTGAAATGTGCAATGTGAAATGTGAAATATGAAATGTGCAATATGAAATATGAAATCTGAAATCCTCTCCTCCGAGCGGGCCCTCAATCGTTTCCTCGACCGGGAGCGGATGAAGAACGTGGCACTGATACGGCGCTACTACCCCGCGATGGACGATGCCGACGTGGATAATGACGAGGCTATGCAACCCGGTTCGTTCCTTGCCGACTACCGCGACCCCTTGGCCTGGCATCTCGCCATCGGCTACCTCAAACTTGGCCGTGGCCATGATGCCATCCCCCTGCTCGAGGGCATCATCGACCGCAACGAGTTCAACCCCTCGCTCCGCGAACCGGCCCAGCGACTCCTCGACCGCATCAACGAAATCTAAACCGTTTACCTTTATCTGGCATCTGGTATTAATGGTTGAACCTCGATATTGAGGCCCAACCATTAACCATTTATCCATGACTCTTCACGCCAATCTCAATAACGACAGCATGCGGCTGATAGAGAACATCCTCGTCAACGCCAAGCGCCATCCGATGTATCGGGGATACGACATCAGGCTCAACTTCGCCGTGGGCTACGGCGCGGGTGCCGTCGGCATCGACATCAGCCGCAACGGACAACCCGTGAACCTCTTCCTGTTCTATCCCGACTGGCGCAGCGGCAAAATCGGCTCGGTGGCGATTTACGGTTCCCAACTCGCCGGCCACAAGCGCGCCATAGAAGGCTCCATGACCATCTTCGGCCTCCCCGTCGAGGACGTGGAATGGGATCAGGGAATCGAGCGCTTCATCGACGTAACCCTCCAAGACTACTAAGCCATGCGACTGCTGAAAACCATATCCGTGTTAGTCGCCATATCCGCTCTCTGAAAGCCGGAAACGCCAACGCCGTCACCAATTCCTGCCATCTGTTTGGCACGACTTTTGATATATCCTACGCAAGGATGAAAGACCAGCAGAAGCAAGTCCTTGCGCGCGTACTCCAGAGCCTGCGCCGTGGCGGCTACTGCTACGTTAAATACGAGATTACCCAACCCTGTTTCCACATAACCGCAAGACAATGACCTACGTAATCTTCGCCGCCGTCGCCGCTCTGCTCTACGGCATGGCACAGCTGTTTCACATCACCTACTTCACGGCGAATATCCTCGTCTATTACCTGATGATTCCGGTGACGTGGGCTTTTATGGCCGACAGGGTAATCAGCTGGGATGTGCCTTGGTTGACCATCGCTTGCGCCGTTGGTTGGCTCGCCATCTTTATCATCACTGCCGGGCGCTTTCCGGAATGGTGCGCCACGGTGTTCCAGCGGTCGGTTGACTTCCTGATGTGGTTCAAGCGCTGGAGGTGGAACTACTACGAGGCTTCGGTTTACATATGCGTATGGCTGCCGCTGTTGGTCTACATCGCTCTCGGCGCACTGCTGTTCTGGCGACACCCCGAGTGGAACTGGCGACCGTGGGCCATTGGCCTTGGGTGCTTCATAGCAATCACCATCGTCAGCGAGCGACCCGTCAAAGCTTTGGCCCTCCGCTGCGCCCCCTGGCTCATCGAGCGTTACCACCTCGACCCCAACCTCACCCACCAGCTCGAAAACTTTCTCAATCAAAAGTAACCGCGCCCATTTACCTTTTGCCTCGACGGGGTATAAAGTGGCGTAACCATCAAAAACAAATGAATTATGAAGTTGAGTGATCTTCAAAAAGCTTACGGCAAGTTGGCCGCCTCGGCCGCAATCATCATCGCGTCGGTTGTTCTCACCGTTGTTGACGTGACCAGTTTTCTGGCCATACTGCTGGCCGTGTTCGGGTGCTGGGCGTGGATGGCCCGCTCGTGGAAGGTGCTTATGGCCGAGCGCCGGCAGCCCATCCGCTTACTTCTCAAGAACCTCAGCAAGGCAGGCTTCAAGGAGGATGGTGAGGAGTGGAGCGACGACGGTCTGCAAATCTGCATCCACGGTGAGTTCTGCGGCCAGAAGGTGCAGTGGGTGGCTGAGAACCGAAACGCCTACGCCATTTTCTATCATCTCCCATACCTCCGTGCCAATGTCGCCGAACCCGACATACTGAAGAAGTGGGAGGCCATCAACCAGGCCAATGAGAAGAACGGCTTACGTCAAATTGTGATGACCCAGCCGGACGCGAACGGCGACCGCCTCGTCTACACGTTGGCCACTACCCTGATTCCAACCGCTGACACCGTGGAGTTCCTCGACACCTTTATGAGAACCGCCCTCGAAGCGAGCAACGACTTGATCCAGTTCCACATCGATCGCCCCTGGCTGTCGAAGCCTCGCAGCTCCGTGGGCTTCATGGTGGAGAAGGAGGAGCCCCAACCGTCGAAGGAGAAATCCCCCGAGAACGAAGCCATGGCCGCCCGCGTCGGCTTCCAATACCCCCAAGCCTAAAATAATGCTCAAAAACATATCCTATGGAAGCGTTCGGTTTCGAAAAATTGTCTACCTTTGCGGTTGGGGTCGCTCAGAGGAGCGGCCCGTAAACCGACAGAGCGTTATTGACTGACTCCAACCACAATCAATTTTTCTTCACAAAATTACCCTCTGGCGTTTACCTTTTCGGGAGGCCGGGTATAAAGGGGCGTGTTTAACCTAAAAAGAAAGGAGAAAAATGGAAGAAAAGAGAGAGTTGTTTCTGTTTTACGGCCATAAGGGGGCTGTGAAGAAGGCTTGCTTCAGCCAGTGGTTTATCCGCGAGTTTGTGGTGGACGGTGTGAAGTACTGCTGCATGGAGCAGTACATGATGGCCCAGAAGGCGTGGATGTTCCGTGATGTGAAGAGGCTGTCGCAGATTCTCAGCTCCAAGGACCCGGCTGAGATGAAGGCTTTGGGCAGAGAGGTGGAGGGGTTTGACCCCAAGATGTGGGATGAGAAGAAACGGGAAATAGTTTACAAGGGCAACCTTGCGAAGTTCTCGCAGAACGAGGACCTGAAGGGTTACCTGTTGGAAACCGGCGATAAGGTGCTGGTGGAGGCTTCCCCTTACGACAAGATTTGGGGGATAGGGCTGAGAGCCACCGACCCCCGGGCCAAGGATCCAAAGACCTGGCTTGGTCAAAACCTCTTGGGCTACGCCCTGACGAGGGTGAAAGAGACCCTCCAAGCCTCCGAGAAGTAATCATAAGAGGATTTGGGAAGGGTATCCATAGAGGGTACCCTCCCAAACCCCTCTTTGTAACGAATAAATTTGTACTTTTGCTTAATTGAATCATTTATGATGAACGCTGGAACTGAAGTTATGAAACCCGCTGCAGGGTTTGGTGCGAAAGCCTTGGGAGCGGTGGAAGCCATCTTCCGTTGGGTGGCGTATATCACGTTGCCGTTCGGCGTGGGCGCGGTTGTAGTAGGCATAATCATTAGCACATGGTCCTCGTATATCTTCGCGATATGCTCCAGCGGCTCGCCTGTGGTCGACTCGCGTGGCTACGTCCGCGCCGTCAACTTCGCCAAGCTCGGCAACACCCAGTCGTTCAACTTCGGCATTCCCGAAACCCAAATCCGCAAATTCCTCCAGCAATAATTCGTGGTTTCTTGGATAACTTGCGAAACATGAGTTTAAATTTCTTTATCCATTGGAAGGTTGCCCTGAAGCCAGAGGTATCCACGGAGGGGTTGATTCTTTCGAGGGCGATTTGGCAACTGGGACTTTAGTACAAAAAGTGGAATCTCGATGTCGGGGTCGCGATTAATGAATATATTAATCTTCCAAATATCTTGGCCGAGATATTTGACCGATTTCACATGTTGCACAGGGGATTGGAATTCTGCGTCATCTTCCATTGGCGGATCGTCGGGAAACAGAGCGGTAAGCGCATCCATATAAAACTCAACGATTGGAGTGCCGTCATCGGTATAATTCAGGAAATCCTTGGGAGAGCCGCTGTTCGCTATCCAATCGAGGGCATCTTGACCAACATATCTGATTACCGATTCTTCCTCTGTAAGTATATTAGCTGTATAGGCAAATGCTGAGAGATGAACAATCAGGCTGTTGCCCTTTTTGTACTTGTCGGTATGGGCGAAGTAGTCGGTGGCAAAGAAGTAGAACTTTGCGCCTTCTTCTGTGACGCCGCAGACGATAGCCTCTATACCGTTAGGCCACGCATCCACATCATCGATTACAACATTTACCTCGGTACCGTTAAGATAAGACGGGTACATCGACACCATCTCGTTTCTACCCCCATTTACATTGCAAGCTACAAGTGACAGTGTAGAAATCTTGCCGGGAGCATCGATAATACCGAGAATGCATACTTCCTTATTGCCAAACTCCCTCATGACCACATTGCCATAGTCAAACGGGTGTTGGTGACGATTCAAGTTTTTCATGGCTTCAACTAAGACATCTTCGGGTTCGCCGAAGATTCCCCAGTGGTTGCCGTGTCCACGTTCTTCCATATTGATTTGTTTTTAGGTTATACGTCATCGTCGCGGTCCTCGAGGCGGGAGAGGCGTCGGGTTTCCTCCCGGGCCTCGCGCCATCGGGGAAAGTAGCGATCCATCTCGCGATAGAAGTCGGCTGAGTGGTTGGGTACAATCAGGTGAGCTAATTCATGCACCACCACGTGCTCGATGCACCAGTCGGGCAACAATAGCAGGTAGGCGCTGAAGTTGATGTGGCGAGTCTTTACGTTGCACGAGCCCCAGCGGGTCTTGCTGCGTCGATAGGAGATTCCCGAAGGATTCACCCTCATCATTTTGGAGTATTTTTTGAGCAACGGCGGGATAATGGCATTAAGTCGCCGCGTGGCCATATAGCATTGAGAGGAGGTTTCCAAAGGAAGCCCGGAGAAAAACTCATTTTCCACCTCAGTGGCATGGGCGCGCCGTGCCACGGCCTGCTCCATCCAGTCGCGGTTTTTCTCGAGGAAACGGTCGATTTCCTCTTGGGAGGTGCCAAGCGGGGCCGAGACGTGAATCTCTCCCTGCTTGGTAGCTCTCATAGAGATTCCCGACTTTTTCTGCCGGTAGGTTACTTCAATCTTCATCTTCCTCATCGTCGGCAAACGTCCAGTCGTCGGAAACAATCGCACGGCCCTTGAATTTCAACACTCTCTTTACTTTGTAGAGAATGATCCATTGGCACACCTGGTCGTTCTCGACATCTCGGGTTACCATCTGTCGATTGGTCAGGGTGTCGGCAACTCGAATCAATGGTTTGCCATCGCGGCTTATCAAGTCGCCGTCCTCAATCTGATAGTGGATATCGATATCCCATTGGGAGGGGTCGGTGAGTTCCACAAGCATAAGGTTGGACTGGCTGTTACGTCCTTGACGGAAGAGGATGTATTTATAAGGTTTCAACACAAATGGGAACCTCCCATCGTTGTAAGCATACACATTGTCGATGCTTTCAGGGTCTCCTACGGTGTCGGGATTCAATTCCCATTTCCCATCCTGTTTAAACAGGTATCTACCAGCTACCGTTTCCTTGATATCGCGGGTCTCTATCTCTTCTTTTCCTTCCTCATATTCAGTACCCTCTTCGCCAAAATGCTCAATTAAGTTGCCTTTGTAAGTGAGGAACAGCACATCTTGGCGATCGATGCCTTCCAAGAGTTCGTTGGGGTCGTAAACAGCGACCTCGTTTTCATCTTTTTGATCGATAGCGAAAGTAACCGGAGCGATGTTCTCTTGCGCCATCAGCACTGGCCAATAGAATGGCGTGCCATTCCATCCGAGGTTCACATGGTCTTCGGCGACGTCCTTTTTGCCATTTTGGAGATATAACGATAGCACTGGCACGTCAACCGCTTTGGGGCGGATGATTGCAGTGTCGCGGCCATCAGGAGAATCCTGATACTTCCCATTCTCGCGCAAGCGGTTGATATTACGGTCGGTGCGGAGGAATCCGAGAATTCTCCCATCGCTTTTCTTAACACAGTAATGGAGTGCGGCGATAAGCTCTCGCATATCGTTTTTGTGGTCCATGTTGTGGTGTTTGTCATGGTCAAAGCGATATGTAGACTGGATGAGTTCCAATATTTTGCGAGCCTCATCAAGATTCATCTCAAAGAAGCCATCGGCATCAGGGTTGGCGAAACCATGACAAGCCGCAATCTTCTTGGAGATTTCCTCAACAGTTGCGCTGATCTCCTTGCGGGTACCGGTCCAAAATCCTACAGGGAGGAAACGTTTTCCCCCTCGTATAAGTTGCGACTGAGAGATTTTAACCTTGCTTGGAGCACAAGGCGAAAATTTCTTGTTATATCCCACGAAGATGGCCTCCGACCCTTCCTTGTCGTTGCCATCGATGAACCACTGACGCAATTGGTTGTCAAGCTCGTTCATCTTAGCAAGGATTTTGTAGATCTCTTGTGAGGTGTGCAGGCGGCTCACAGCCATATCCTCAGCATCACGCGCGCCGTAGAAACGAGCGTGCTGAAGCACTGTATCTTGCTGCTTCGGGTCACGACCGTAGAAGAAGCATAGCATGTTTTTGATGGTGATGCCGCGGTCAAGTACATTGCCTCCGATAAAGATTGTGGCAGCAGTGTCAAGACTCAACTCTCCGTCATCGTTCAACATGTGTTGAACATCCTCATCAGAGTTTACCACTTGCACATGAACGTTCTTCGTGGTGAACATGTTGGCCATTTCCTCTTGTACTTCCTCTACTGAGGGCATATCAACTGATATTTTCCCTTGAACGTTGCCTTTGCGGTTTGACTCGCAAAAGTCGGCATAAGCCCGGTCGATGAGTTGGAAAATGCGTTGGTCGGTTTGCTCCTCATCAACGATGGCACTTTCAATGTCTTCCAAAAGACGGTCGACTAAACGTTTCTGCCAATCATGGCTCTTTTTGTCAATCTCCACATGGAATACGGCGCACGACTTGTAGATCTTGTTTTGGGCCTTGCGTTTTTGGATGCGGCGAATGGCCGTGGCCATCAAATAAGTGATTAGCGCATAAGTAAGGCTTGCGAGGTTGGCGGATGCTACGCCGCTTTTGAGGTAACGTTTATCCTCATGCCCCATTACGTCGATGCTCTTCTGATCAACGGGGCAGAAAAGATGGGAGTACATCGACTCCTCGTCCTTTGATTCTTCAAAATAGATGTCACCACCCACATAGGCCGAATGCACTGGCACTAATTTGGTAAACCGAGGCTTGAACGAACGAATCTTGTCCCCCTCGAGGAACAATTCACTATTTGGCTGCAAGAAAAGCGCATAGGGAGTGGCCGTTACTTGCAGGTAACGGCACCATCTAGGCAGCGAACAAAGCCCTTCAATCTGTTTTGAGATTTTGGCCAGCGTGCTTTCTTTTTTCTGGGTAACTATATTACCCTCGTCGTCATACTGCGTAGCCAATTTTACGTTCTTATAGTTACGGCTTGCGAAATCAGCCTCATCATCGATAACGAGCACCTTCTTGTCCTTCAAGAAGGGACTATAGTCGTTGAAGATCTTGATAAGGTTCTTTAGGTTAGCCGCCTGTTTCATACAAGCGATAATGGTCTTGCAACCATTCACTTGGGCTTCCTTTATGCCTCGTGAAATGGCGTGAATGTCGTAGATGCGTATCACTTGGCTTTGGTCGATGTCGTCGGTTTCCTTGAACCAACGGTAATCGGTGCGCATTCGTTCGACGGTTTGTTGAAGCAACGCTAAGGTGCCTTTTGTCAACACTATTGCCACATCTACACCTCGGTCAAAAGCCAAGCCTATAATGTTTTCAAACGTGTCGGTCTTACCGCACTGGATTTTACCCAGTAGCAAGCCTGGTTGGGTGGCATCGGGACCCTCTTTCATAAGTTCTTCAACAGTTTCCTCGATGCAATCTTTTTTCTCTTGGGTAATTTTGAACTTAGCACGCTCTATCATCGTGTCGTAGATGGGCGTTTCCGACGTTGGCTTCGCCCTTAGAGCGTCACGCTCGGCGATAAGTTTGGGGTCGATAGGTAACCCTAACTTCTCCAGCGTTTCAATAGTTTTGTCAATCTCTTTTAATGTCATTGGTATGGGGTATTAAGGGTTTTCGGGGATGGTGAGGACTTTGGTGGACTCTTCGCCGAATTGGGAGATGACGCGCACGGCGATGCGGCGACCGGGCTCGCGGGTGGCGCGGTTCACCTTGGGATACCCCTTCTCACGCCACTCCTTCACCACGGCACGCAACCCGTTGATAAACGGAGCGTTGTCATCATCCATAGGGACATCCTCGGCCGAAAACGCCTCAAGCTGGTCGGAAGTGTTAGGCACCACCGTGAGATTAGGCGAGTAGGGACGGCGCCCTTCCAATATTTGTGAATAGTCGAGGTTGCCGTCCATCGTGGCACCGTAATGCCAGCGCGGCTCCTCGAAGGGGTTATTTAGTATCGGGCTTTTCTCTCCCATGGCATAGCGATTAGGTGTGTGATGATTGGTTCCCACCCGCTTCCCCGTTGCGAGGCTCTGCGGGCGCAATGCAATGACAAAGTTATAAGGAATTTTGATATTGGGCAACAGTTGCCGGTGATTTTTTATTTCTTGGGGCAGTGTTTTTGGGTCAGCGAAGTTATTCAACGCCGAGGGAGCGGGTGGCGTTGATTAGCTGGCGTAGCTCTTCCTCCCAGTAGGCGGATACTACGGTGGAGTTGACAGTGCGCACTATTGAGGATTTCGCCTCGGTGAGCACGCGGCGAATGTTGGTCCAAACCACGAATTACAAACTACCCCAGATGCTCACGCACATAGTCGTCGAGCGACTGCTCGGGGGCGAGGGCGAGCTTGCGGCGGAGACGGTAGCGGGCGGTGTTGACGGAGGCCTTTGTGATGTTGAGGAGCTGGGCGCAGCGGTGTGCGTCGACCTCGAGGGCAATGAGCATGCAGAGGAGCTCGTCGCGGTGGGAGAGCTCGGGGAGGGAGGTGAGGAAGTGTGGGTAGATGCGTATGAACTGCTCGCGAAACTCCATCTCACCTTTCTCGATGAGCAGCGAGGGTGTGAGCTGACGGATGAGGCCGAGCGACTCGGGCTGGACGATGAGGTTCTCGGCGCGCTGTCGCTCCTCCTCGGCGTCGTTGATGGCCTGCCGTAGCTGGTCGCTGAGCAGCGCCTGGCGCCGGCGGTAACGATGTCGCAGCCATAGAATCACTACCACGGCCACCAGCAGTGCCAGCATGCCGCCGACGATGGCGAGCCATAGGCTCGTGAGGCGCAGGCGATGCTCGGCGTCGAGGGCCTTCAGCTCCATGTCGTGGGCAGCGGCCTGCTCTTGAAGGACGTTCTCCCAGAGGTATTGACGCGTGTAGTCGTCGACGGTACCGAGGGTGTCGGCGGCGAGGAGCCGGCCGAGGTCCTCGAGGTGCTGTCGGTCGCCGGTGACGGCGCACCGCCCGATGGCGAAGTTCCAGATGTCGGCGGGAATGCGCACGCGGTTGCTGAGCTGCTGTATGGCGTGACAGAGACTGTCGAGGGCGAGCGCCTCGCTGCGGGGGTCGCCGGTCAGCTGGTAAGCCTTCGTCAACTCGAGCCATCCGTCGATGGCCTTGTACGGCTCGACGTTGGCCACGTAGCGGTTGAGTCGCTCCACGGCTGCGGCAGGACCCAGGTGACGGGCGTAGATGAGGTCGATGTCCTCCTGACCCATGTTGTAGGGGAGCCCGACGGCCAGCGAGTCGGCTCGACGCAGGTGCTCACCGGCCTCGGGTTGCGCGAGGGCCACGGCGCAGTGGGCCTTGACGGTTAACGCCTCAGCGGCGATCACGGGGTGTCGCACACCGCCGCCGAGGGTTAGCGCGGCCCCTTCGGAGGCGTAGATGTCAGCCTCGGCGGGGAGTCCCCAGTCGGCGTAGAGCTGCGCGAGACTGTTGAGGGCGCTTACGACGGCGGTGGTGTCGGCGCGCAGTCGGCTGTGGGCGAGGGCGTCGTTGAGGAGGTTAATGGCGTCGACCACGCGCCCGTTACGCTTATAGATGTCGGCGAGCATGGCGCGCACGTAGTCGGTGCCGGGTGGATAGTCGCAGGCGGCGGCGTGCTCGAGCGCGAGTCTCCCCCAGGCGATGACGTCCTCCTCGTGGGCCACGTCGGGGAAGAAGGTGGCGGCCGCGTAGGCGTAGTCGCGGAAGAGGCGACGGTCGTCGGGGCTCTCCATCGGCATGGAGAGCGCGTGGGTCATATGTCGCTCAGCGGCCTCGAGGGAGTCGACGCGGGAGAGCGCGTAGGCGTATACCACCTCCACGTCGTGGCGCGTCTCGGGGTCGGTGGAGCGCATCAGCGAATCGAGCCAGGCGACGGCCCCGGCTGGATCGCCGGCGGCCTGATATTGGTTAAACCGGGCCGTCAGGGAGTCGCTGAAGGCAGCCAGGGACTCGGACGCGTCGGGGGTGGTGGAGCCGCCACCGCAGGCGGCGAGAGCGAGTGTTAGAGGAATGATGAGGAAGTTTCGCATGTGTTGGAAATCGTAACGCAAAATTAGTTAATTTGTCTATTTTGTGGTGTCTATATCGATAGACATTCCGATAGACAGCGAAAAAAGTATTCAATAATGTTCGGGAGATAGCCTTTGGCTATTGATTTATCTATAGGGTGTCCGCGGTCGGTTCGTGGCATTCCGAGTAACTTTGTCCAATAAACCGCGCGCGACAAGGTCGGCGCCATCACCATTTAAAACTGCGATTGGAATTCCAAGAAGAGATATGTGTCATTGCCTGAATTGCGGAACGGAGCTTACCGGTGCCTACTGCCACAACTGCGGGCAGCGGGCGACGGTTGGCCGACTGACGGTGAAGACGGCGTTGGTCGACGACGCCTGGAGCGCCGTGCGCATGGACCGGCGGGTGTGGCCCACGGTCTTCGCGCTGTTCCGCGAGCCGTGGGTGGTGATCGCCGACTACATCCACGGGCGGCGGGTGCGCTGGACGCAGCCCGTGCGGCTGATAATCATCCTGTGCTTCGTCAACCTGATGATGCAGCTCTTCTTCCCCACGACCGAGGAGAAGGAAGCGGTGAAGGTGGCGGTGGCGGCCGTGGAGGAGTCGGGACCGCTGCGCTTGTGGCACCTCTTCCAACGTTTCTGCGAGGACAGCGCGGTGACGGTGGCGATGCTCGAGAGCGTGATCCTCGCGCCGCTGTTCATCGTCCAGTTCCGCCGCTGGGGGAGCCGCCGCTTCAACATCGCCGAGTACTCGACGGCCTACCTCTACCTGGCGGCGGCCGCCATGGCGTGGGACATCTTCATGATCCTCCCCGAGCGGTATATCACCGAATGGCTCGACCTGCTGTTCATCCCGTGGTGGATCTACGTGGTTGCGTCGCTGGTGACGCACGCCTTCCCGACGCTCCGCGGCTGGCGGAGGGTGTGGAAGATCACGTGGGCGATGTTCAGCTGCGGACTCTTGTTTGCAATCCTCCATACCATCATTGATCCTTAAAATCATTCAACTATAACAAAACACAGAGTTTTATGAGAAACCTTTACCTACAATAGTTCGTTAAAAATTTGAGATAAGGCTAAGCGACTCTTACCGCGAGGCC
>CAZLSW010000085.1:0-11895 GCA_964562375.1 uncultured Muribaculaceae bacterium
ACGCTCAAATGCCACCTGGTGAATAGTATTTATCCCGAACTGGGGTAAATTGTATTTTCGATGTTGTAAATTTAAGAGCACGATTATGGACACCCCTAAAATTACCCGCGAGGAAGCCATGCGACGTTTCGTGGCCTCAAAAGCCCTGAAGAAAGCCGCCGTTGAACGCCTGGTGACCCTCTCGGGAAGAATTCAGAGAACGCACAGGCCGGGATCCAAAATCTACCGAAGTATGGTAAAGTTCTTGGAATTTATCAAGGTTTAGGGAGTAGTCAATTATTTTTTGAGGAATAATGTGGGGAAAGGGATCGATAGCTATCAAAATATTGAAAAGATGTTGGGCAAATGATAGTGTCGATAAAATAAAATTGACCATCTATACCATGGAGAACATTATTAGGAACGGCATCGAATATATCGATAGCTCCGTTTGAGAAATAATCGCCTCCTTGCATGGGAAAGAATCCCATGAGTGCTAATGCTCCTGCGATTTCTTCTTTACTTGCTTCACGGTCGGATCGAATAAATTCTTGGCTTATCACAGCACAAATTTTACCGTCTTGGTTCTCTGCAAAACCTTCTAATGTATATTTGCAATCGGGGAATAATTGATTGTGGAGTCTCAAACGCTCAAAAAAGGGTTCGATATTATCATCAGCATAGCGAAAATCATTGAGCTTATACACTTTATGATCATTTCGATTGAAATATACTTCGTTTTCTGACCCTCTATCAGCATAGATACCTAAGGTCCCCGTTTTATTAAACCAAATTTTGTGCTCAATTGCCCACTTCTTTATTCCTCGCAATTGGACTCCCTTGCAAGACGTTGTGCCCGCAAGCGCTTGAATTGCTCGAAGTATTCTTCGGCCTTCATGGGATGCTGCTTCCAAAAGGCTATCGAAGCTAATTTTTTTTCTGTCGTTTTCTGATGATACTCCGTCATGGCACATAAATTTGACTAATTATATAACGTTTTCCTTTTTGATATGTCGCTATGCAAAGGTAACAATCTTACTTTGTATTTGCAAATTTTATACTTCTTGCTGAAAATTAATTTATCAGAAATTGCACTTTTGGCCCCCGAAAGTGCATTTTTTCGGGGGAATTGGTTGATAATTCCGAAAAAATGGTTAATTTTGCGGCCTGTTTTAACCGTAATAGACATTTTGATGAAAAAATTAATGATTGGCGCGGCCGTGGTGGCTCTCGCCTCATTGAGCCAACAGGCTCTCGCCGAAGGCTATCAAGTGAATAGCCTCAGCGCTAAGCAGAACGGTATGGGTCACACAGGAGTGGCCCTCAAACTCGGCGCCGAAAGCCAGATTTTCAACCCCGCCGGAATGGCCTGGATGGAGGGACAAGTAAACGCTTCCGCTTCCTTCACCGCCATCTTCTCTCACGCTACCGCCGATTATCAGGGCAAGCAGTACGAAACCGATTCCCCAGCATCCACCCCTATTAACGTGTCCCTGGGATTCAATATCTTCGACAACCTCAAGGCAGGTGTCACTTTCTACACCCCTTATGGCTCAAACATCAACTGGGGCGAGAACTGGCCAGGTGCCATCCTCAACCAGAAGGTGAAACTCTCGATGTACACCATCCAGCCCACCGTGGCTTGGAAAATCCTCCCCAATCTGTCGATCGGCGCTGGCGCGATGATCACCTGGGCCTCCGTTGACCTCTACAAGGGATTGATTACCCCCCAGTCGATGGATATGATGATGCAGATGTACGGCATCGACTATTCCTTTGGCAACACCACCCCCGTCAATGTGAATCTTAATGGCAAGGCGCGCACCACCGTCGGCGTCAACGTGGGAGCCATGTGGGACATCACCGACCAATGGACCGTGGGCGCTTCGTTCCGCTCCTGCATGTGGATGAAGGTAAAGGCCGGTGACGCTCAGGTAGGATACGCCAACGAGTATGCACGACAGATCATGGAGTCGCGCGTCGACTTGATAAATCAGTCCAACTTCTCGGCTAAGATGCCTTGCCCCGCAATCTACTCCTTGGGTGTTTCCTATAAGCCCAACAAGCGTTGGCTCTTCGCCCTCGACGCCCAGTTCACCGGCTGGAACGCCTATAAGGCCCTAGATATCAACTTCTCGTCGGAGCAAGCCGCGCAGTTCGACCAACACCTGGAGAAAAAGTACCACAATGCTTGGTTGTTCAAGGCCGGAGCGCAGTGCGCCGTCACCGAGCGTCTCGACCTCCGTTGCGGCCTGATGGTCGACCTAACCCCTTGCGACAAATACCACTACAATCCCGAGACCCCCGGCATGACCAAGGTTGAGCCTTCCGTGGGATTGTCGTTCCGACCCATCAAAAACCTCTCGATCGACTTCGCCCTGCTCTACGTCCAAGGCTGTGGAGCCAACGACCGCACCGGCGAATACGTCGACATGGTCACCAAGCAAACCCAGACGTTCACAGCCGACTACAAGATCCACGCCTGGTGCCCCTCGATAGGCGCTAGCGTGAATTTCTAAAAATATTTTTCGGAATCCATAACTTTTGCTTACCTTTGTAGCCACAAAACTACAAGGGTAAGTTTTTTAGTTGTTAGTTGTTAGTTTTTAGTTGTTAGTTGTTAGTTGTTAGTTGTTAACACCCATCAACCTTCAATCAATCTGGCTATCATACTTAATCACTAATCACTAAACACTAATACTTATATACGCTTACTCTGGTGGACAAATTTGTCTGCTTGCAACCACCAAAAAAAATGCTAAATATGAATTACCTTTTCACATCAGAATCAGTATCGGAGGGGCATCCCGACAAGGTTGCCGACCAGATTTCCGATGCCGTTTTGGACGAATTTTTGGCTTTCGACCCGCAATCGAAAGTTGCTTGCGAAACGTTGGTTACCACTGGCCAAGTGGTGGTCGCCGGCGAGGTGAAAAGCGAGGCTTACATCGACTTGATGGACGTGACACGTCGCGTGATCTCGCGTATCGGCTACAACCGCTCGGAGTTGAAATTCGACGCCGAGGCTTGTGGCGTTCTTTCGGCCCTGCACGAGCAGAGTCCCGATATCAACCGCGGAGTGGAGCGTGAAAACGACGCCGACCAAGGTGCGGGCGACCAGGGCATGATGTTCGGCTACGCCTGCGACGAGACCCCCACTTACATGCCGCTTTCGCTTGCTCTGAGCCACGAGTTGCTAAAGGAGCTTTCTCGCATACGTCGCGAGGGTGTCGACATGACTTACCTTCGCCCCGACTCCAAAAGCCAAGTTACCGTTGAATACGGCGAGGACGGGCGCCCGGCCCGCATCCACACGATTGTCATCTCCACCCAGCACGACGAGTTTATCCACGCCGACGATCTCCACTCCCAGGAGGACGCCGACCGAAAGATGCTCGAGGTGATCTCACGCGACGTGCGCGAGCAATTGTTGCCCCGCGTCATCGCCAAGTTGCCCAAGGACGTGCAGGCCCTCTTCGACGACAAGCTCATTCTCCACGTCAACCCCACGGGTAAATTCGTTATCGGAGGCCCGCACGGCGACACCGGCCTTACCGGCCGCAAGATCATCGTCGACACCTACGGAGGTCATGGCGCCCACGGTGGCGGAGCGTTCTCGGGCAAGGATCCCTCTAAGGTCGACCGATCGGCCGCTTACGCCGCGCGCCATATCGCTAAAAACCTCGTGGCCGCTGGCGTGGCACGAAAGGCCCTGGTGCAGGTGGCCTACGCCATAGGCGTGGCCAAGCCCGTGAGCATCAATGTCAACACCTACGGCACAGCCCTGATCGACAAAAGCGACGCCGAGATCTCCAAGGTTGTGGCCGAGCTCTTCGACATGCGCCCCAAGGCCATCGAGGATCGTCTTGGCCTGCGCGCTCCCATCTACTCCGAAACCGCTACCTACGGCCATGTGGGTCGCACCCCTCGCACCGTAACCAAAACATTCGTAAGCAAATACGAGGGTACCAAGACCATCACCGTCGACCTCTTCAATTGGGAGAAGCTCGATATGGTCGAGCCTATCCGCAATGCTTTCGGCATCCAGTAGCCTAGACTCCTGGAAATTCCCGAAATCCCGAGATTCTCGAAAATCTCGAAAGCTTTTGAGAAAAACCAAATCCTCCCCTTGGCGTTATAATTGTGTTCAACAGTTTATGAGAGAATAATCATCACGAAGGATTGAAAGGACGCGGGTTACATATAGCGATCAAGCCGCTGGCCTGGACAGTTGCCGCAGTGCTGCTGTTGGTGGTCGGTGCCTTGATTGCTGTTTATCAGCCCTGGGTACAGCATGCGGGAGTGAAGATGTTGCTCGCCGCCTTCAGCAACCCTCCTGAGCGGGAGATGACCGTAAAACAATTCCATATCGCCGTGCCGTTGCGCCTGGAGGTCGATTCGCTCACGGTGGTGGAATATGGCGACACGATGCTCTCGGTACCCCGCTTGCGCACGGCCGTTGACGTCCTCCCGCTGTTCGCCTTGCGCTTCAATTTGGCTAAAACCGAGCTGCGAGGCGGCATTTTCGGCCTGGGAACCCGCGATTCCACCCTCTATCTGCGTGCAAAGCGTTTGGACCTCGACCTCAAAAACGTCTCCGTAGGACTCCTCTCCGAGAGCGTCGACGTCGAGAGCGCGTCACTCAAGCACGGCCAAATGTGGCTCGACCTGTTGAACGACACCACCTCCACCCCTTCCGACTCAGCCGACGACACCCGGTGGCACATCCGTGTAAAACGCATGTCCCTCGACGACGTGGCCTACCGAATGAGCTTGGAGAAAGCTATCGACTCGCTTGGCGTAACCATTCCCAAGGCTCGAATCTACAACGCCGACATTGACATTGGCAAGCGGAAAATCACGGCTTCGGGCCTCACCCTCGACGATATCGCCGCCGTTTTCCTCACCCCGGCCGAGCCTTACGACGTGCCAGTCAAGGAACCCGAAGAGCCTTACGACACCGCCACTTGGATTGTGATGGCCGATTCTGTGCGCCTGCGCAACTCCACAGCTCTTTACGCTGTCACCGGTGCCAAGCCCCAGCCCGGCTTCGACCGGGCCTATATCCAAGGCACCGACATCAATATCACCGTCGACTCGTTCTACAACCGTGGCACCAATATCCGCGTGCCCGTTGTTGACTTGCGAGCCAAGGAACGCTGTGGAATCTCGCTGCAGGCCTCGGGAGTGTTCTCAATGGACGACTACCTGATGCGTGCCCAAAATTTCAACATTTCCACAATCTTTTCCACCCTCAAGCTCGACGCGTGGATGGGGGTAGGGGAGATGACCGCCGCGACGCCACAACCCGTGGGAGTCGACTTACAAGGCACCCTCGGATTCAACGACATCGACCTGTTGATGCCGTCGCTCAAGCCCATGCTCGACCAGCTGCCACGTTACAACGACCTTGTCCTTGGAGTGGAAGCCCAAGGCTCCACCCAAAAATTGACTGTCAAAGAAGTGTCGGCCGAGCTACCCGGTCACGCCAGCGTCTCATTGGCAGGTACGTGCCAAAACTTGCTCGATCCCGACCGTCTGATGGCTGACCTCGATGTCGACGGCCAGATCATTGACGTGGATTTCGTCAAGCCCACCCTCCTCGAAGCGCGCCAAAGCGAGGAGATCAATATCCCCCCGTTGACCCTCACCGGTCACGCTACGGTCAACCAAGGTGCCTACTCGGCCACCTTGCAAGCCGATACCAGCGACGGCCGATTGGCTCTCGACGGTTTCTTCAACGGCATGGCCGAGGAATACCGCGCCCAGCTCGACCTCGACCATTTCCCCGTCAACTCTTTCCTCCCCAAAATGGGTGTCGGAGCCGTCACGGCCAAAGTCACAGCCAATGGCCACGGTTTCGATTTCATGAACCCCGCGACTTCCATCGACGCCCAATTCGCCGTCAATTCCATCGAAATCAACCGCCAAATCCTCACCGATCTCACTGGCTGGGCCATACTTCACGACTGCATGGCCGAGCTGGGCCTTAACTCGCTGAACGACAACGCCGATTTCGATCTCACAGCCCAAGCCACCATCGCCAACGACATCATCAACTTTACCCTCGACGGCGATGTCCACGAGCTTAACCTCCACGCTATGGGCCTCTCTCCCGACACCATGCGTGGCTCTACATCGTTCTCGGCGCTAGGCTCGGTAAACTCCTCATTGTCCGAGATTAACGCCATGGTACAATTCGACGATCTCCAGTGGGAGATGCCCGGCCTGGATATCAATACCACCGACCTGATAGCTAACGTCAACGCCGACTCCACCCTGCGCGCTGTCATCGACAACCGCGACCTACACGCCGACTTCTCGGCCCCATGCTCAATTGATTCGCTAATGGCTCGATTTGACAAGGCTACCACCCTGATTACCAGTGATATCGATCGACGATTCATCGATATCGACACTCTCCAGCAGGTACTCCCTCCTTTCCGCTTGAATCTTAACGCAGGTAGTGACAATGTACTTGCCAACATCCTTTCCTCCAACGACCTATTTTATCAAAATATATCCCTTACCGCCGACAACGACTCCACCCTGCATGCCTCAGGGTCGGTAATCGGCTTCCGTACGGGTACTACCCGTCTCGACTCCATCGCCTTCAACCTCTTCCAGCGTGGCAACTCCCTCCTATATAATGTCGCAATCAACAATCTTCCCGGAACTATGGACGAGTGGGCTCACGTCAATCTCAAGGGCTATCTCTCGGGTAGCAAGTTGCAAGCTGTTCTTAACCAGCAGAATATCCAAGGCGAGACTGGATTCAAAACTGGTGTCATTGTGGCTCTGGAGGATTCTGTCGCAAGTGTTAAATTTGCCCCTTACAATCCTATTATCGCCTATAAGAAGTGGCAAGTCAACTCCGACAACTACCTGCGTTACAACCTCTTCACCCATCATCTCGACGCCAACGTCAACATGACCGGTGCCAACTCCTCCATCTCCATCCTCACTGAGCACGACCCCGACCGCGAGGGCCAGGAGGATGTCATCGCCCGTATCTCCAACCTCCAGCTTGCCGATTGGATCTCCATCAACCCGTTCGCCCCACCGATGGACGGCGCCGTCTCGGCCGACATGCGTTTCGCCTGGGGCGAAGGTAACCTCAACGGCACAGGCACAGTGGGCATCAAAGATTTCACCTACGGTCGAGACAGGGTAGGGGACTTCGACCTCGCCGTCGACCTCGCCACCAACGCCGCCGGCACCATCCGAGCCTCGGCCGCGCTTATGGTCGACTCCATCAAGACCATCACTGTCGTGGGCAACCTCAACGACTCCACGAGCACCAACCCGTTCAACCTCGACTTCTCGATGATCCAGTTCCCCCTGCGTGTTGTCAACCCCTTCTTGCCCCCAAGCACCGCTACCCTTTCCGGCATGCTCAACGGTCACATGGACATCACCGGCACATTGACCGAGCCTGTCTTCAACGGGTTCCTGGAATTTGACACCACCGAGGTAGTCGTAACCATGCTCGGCACGCCCTTCCAATTCTCCCGCGACTCCCTTCCCGTGGTCGACAACGTTGTCACCCTCAAAGGATTCAATATCAAGGGAGTTAACGACAACCCTCTGTCCATCACCGGCACTGTCGATCTCCACTCCTTGGCCAACCCCAAGATCGACCTGAAGGCCCTGGCCAACAACATGCAAGTGGTAGGCTCCGAGAAATCCAAGCGCAGCGACGTCTATGGCAAAGCATTTATCGACCTCGACGCGGCCGTAAAGGGCAACCTCGACTTCCTCAATGTGCAGGCTACCCTCAACGTGCTTCCAGCCACTAATGTCACTTATATTATGCCCGACGCACAGTCGGTGATCCAATCCCAAGCCAATCAGGATATGGTGAAGTTCGTCAACTTCGCCGACACTGCCGCTGTGGCCCTGGCCGACACCATCGCCACCTCCGAGATGCACATGGCCATCGACGCCGTCCTCAACATCTCCCAAGGATCCACCGTCACCGTCGACCTCTCATCCGATGGCAAAAACCGTGCCCAAATACAAGCCAACGGCTCGCTCAACTACACCCAATCCTACATGGGCGACACGCGCACCACCGGCCGCATCAACATCGACAAAGGATTCGTCCGCTACACCCCGCCCCTGATGTCCGAGAAGAAATTCGAGTTCCAAGAAGGCAGTTACGTCGCCTTCAACGGCAATATGCTCAACCCCATCCTCAACATCCACGCAGTCGATCCAGTCAAGGCCAACGTCACCCAAGAAGGCCAAAACTCCCGTCTGGTCACCTTCGACATCTCCCTCGCGGTGACCAACACCCTCGACAACATGAACATCACTTTCGATCTCTCCACCGACGACGACATCACCGTCGAGAACGAGCTACAGTCGATGTCGCCCGAGCAGCGTGCCAACCAGGCCATGAACATCCTCCTTTACAACCTCTACACTGGCCCCGGCACCAAGGGCAACGCCAACATCGGCGGAAACATGCTATACGCTTTCCTCGAGGCGCAAGTCAACACCTGGGCCGCCAACAACATCAAGTGGGTCGACCTCTCCTTTGGCGTCGACCAATACGAGCAAACCACTGACGGCGTCTCTTCCACCACCACCAGCTACAGCTACCAAGTGTCGAAATCGCTCTTCGACGACCGCTTCAAAATCGTCGTGGGTGGAAACTACACCACCGACGCCAACACCGACGAGAATTTCGAGCAAAACCTCATCAACGACATCTCCTTCGAATACCTCCTCAACAAATCAGGCACTATGTACGTGCGCCTGTTCCGACACTCCGGTTACGAGAGCATCCTCGAAGGCGAAATAATCCAGACAGGCGTAGGATTTGTCTATAAACGCAAAATTGCCCGCCTTGGCGATATGTTCCGATTCCTGCGCCGCCGCAAGGTGTCCCTTCCCCAGGAAGGCAATCCCCTAAACCCGCCCAACGGAGAGCCCACTCCCCCGTTCAGTTAGGAGTTAATCGTGTTTCCATTTATTCCGAATAATCTACCTAAATAATTCGTTCCATTCGTAAAATTCCTAGTCAAAAAGAATTTGTAGTAGTCGATGAAATTACGCCTATATATAATAGTAGTATTGAGCATGATGCTCGCCTCATGCTCCACTACCCGACGCATCCCCGCCGGGGAGAAACTCTACACCGGCGTCAAGGCACTCGACATTACTCCTGTGAAAGGCGAAAAAGTGCCGTCGGGCATGGAAACCTCCCTCTCCGAGGCCATCAACGTAAAGCCCAACAATCCGCTGTTCGGCTCCTGCAAATACCGCACGCCTTTCCCCGTCGGCCTTTGGGTCTACAACAACTGGAGCAATCCGCCTAAGGGCCTCAAGCATTGGCTATACGAGAAACTGGTGGCCGAACCGGTGCTCGTCTCCGATGTCCGCCCCGAGGTGCGCGTCAAAATGCTCGACGAGATCCTCGACAACAACGGCTACTTCCGCGGATCCGCCTCTTACGAGCTCGTCTCTGGCAAAAACTCCAAAAAAGCCAAAATCAAATACAATGTGGTTACCGGGCCCGAGTACACCCTCAGCGACATCCAGTTGCTCCCCGATACCTGTCACCTATATCACGTGATCGACTCCGTGGCCAAAAAAATACCATATCTCAGGGTCGGCTCCCGCTACTCCACCGACTCCCTCTCCGCCTCCCGCACCGAGATCGCCAACGCCCTCCGAAACCGTGGTTATTACTATTTCCGTCCCGAATATATCGAATATCTCGCCGACTCCACAATCACCCCCACCAAAATCGCCCTGCGCCTATCAATCGCCACCAACACCCCCAAGCCAGCCCTATGGCGATTCCGCACCGGCACCGTCACCACCTACGTCTTCCGATACCAAGGCGGTGGCATCCCCGACACCACCATGATGCAGCGCGGCATGCTGATCGAAATGGAGCCCGTAAAATTCCGGAAACAATTGGTCGACGACTGCGTAACCTTCCGCAACGGTAAATACTTCTCGGTGCGCGACATGGACCGAACGCAGACGTATTTCTCCCGTCTGGGAATCTTCTCGGGCATCTCCATCGACGTCGCCCCCGACACTACCGCCGTCGAGCCTACCCTCGACGTGGCGATATCCTGCACTATGGACAAGCCCCTGGAAGTGTCGGTGGAGGTTAACGCCTCGTCAAAATCCAACTCCTACATCGGCCCCGGAATCACCCTCGGCTTCGCCAACCGCAACCTTTTCGGCGGCGGAGAAATCCTCCAAAGCAGCCTCACAGGATCATACGAATGGCAAACAGGTCACGGCTCCAACCGATCTATCTTCAACTCCTACGAGGTGGGCATCAACGAGTCGCTATCCTTCCCGCGACTCCTTGCCCCGGGCTTTATCCAGCGACGTCGTCGCGCACAAAACTGGACACGCATCACCCTCGGTGCCGACCTGTTGAACCGCCCCCACTACTTCGAGATGGCCCAGTTCAACACATCATTTAATTACGACTGGCGAGCTACACGACACGCCTCCTGCACCTGGACCCTCCTGAAACTCACCTACACCAACCTGATGCACACCACCGAGGCATTCGACTCCGTAATGGCCCTCAATCCCGCCGTCGCACTCAGTTTCCAGAGTCAGTTCATCCCACAGATGATATTCACCTACACCTACGACCGCAACTACGGCTACGACAATACCCTCAACTTCACCTTCACCGCCCAAGAAGCCGGCAACCTCTGCGACGTCATCTGGCGTGCCACAGGCGTTAAGGGCGAGAAAAAACTCTTCGGCACCCCCCTGTCGCAATTCGTCAAAGGCTCCACCCAGCTCGTATACGGCCGTCGCATCGGTCACGGCGACCGTTGGCTAGTCTCGCGGGCATTCGTCGGTGCCGCACACGCCTACGGCAACTCATCTCAGGTTCCATACAGCGAGCAATTCTACTGCGGCGGTGCCAACTCCGTTCGAGCCTTCACCGTCCGATCTATCGGCCCCGGCTCCTATCGCCCCCCAGCCTCATTGGTCAACGGATACTTCGACCAGACAGGTACCTTTAAATTCGAATTCAACGTCGAATACCGATTCCCCCTCCTGGGTCCCCTCCACGGTGCCGTATTCTTCGACTCGGGCAACGTATGGCTCCTCAAAAACGACCCCGCCCGACCCGGAGGCCAACTCAAAGGCTCCACATTCTTTAAAGACTTGGCCACCGGCACCGGCGTCGGCCTACGATTCGATATCTCAATGCTCGTCATCCGAGGCGACCTAGGTATCGGCATACACGCCCCCTACGACACCGGCCGCTCCGGCTACTACAACATGCGCAACTTCGGCTCCTCCCTCGCCTTCCACCTCGCAATCGGCTACCCCTTCTAAACCCCTAAGGGGTGCCCTTGCACGGCCATGTCCTGAGGCCGCCATATCCTTGGACCGCCATCACCAGGTTATCCCAGGCGTGAGGCCACCGTGTCCCGCGGTTCCACCGCGGAGCGAGCGCGCCCCCCGGCGCCTCCCCCGTCAAGCCACCGTGCCCCGCGGTTCGCCGCGGCGGCCGTTGCCCGCTCCCCTCTGCGCTCCCCTCCCCCCCATAGGCAAGCCTTGCACGGTTATCACCAGGCTATCCCAGGCGTGGGGCCACCGTTCTCCGCGGTTCCACCGCGGAGCGAGCGCGCCCCCCGGGCGCCTCCCCCCATAGGCGAGCCACCGTGCCCCGCGGTTCGCCGCGGCGGTCGTTGCCCGCTCCCCTCCACGCCTCCCCCCATGAAGCCACGGTGCCCCGCGGTTCGCCGCCGCGGCCGTTGACCGCTCCCCTCTACGCCCCCCAGGCGTGGGGCGCCTCCGCCCCATCAAGCCACGGTGCCCCGCGGTTCGCCGCGGCGGCCAGCAACCGCCCCAAGAACCTTGTGAAATTTTGTGTAATCGGGGCAATTAAAGCGCCCGATAATCAAAAAGGAT
>CAZLSW010000086.1:0-11873 GCA_964562375.1 uncultured Muribaculaceae bacterium
ACAATGAGCACTCGCCCTTGAACTGGCGGAAGGAGCGGAACACCCGTACAAACGTCTCCTGGGTGGCATCCTGCGCGTCATCGTGCGACACGACCAACCGCCGAATGTGCCAATACACCGCTTCCTTGTATCTCGCCATCAAAAGACGGAATCCTTTTTCGTCATCTACCTTCAAGGCCGAAAGTATGTCAGCGTCACTCCGTGTTACCATAAGCCTCTGGTTCGTTCATATACAAGAGTGGGCACGGCAGGCGTGGTCACCACTGTCACGACGTGGTGTGGACGGTGGTGGCGATATCGACGCTGCGCGTCTGCTGTGCCGCTCGAAAGTACAAAAGCCATAGCCATCAATACTATTTTCAATATTCCTATTGGTCTCATAATACTTCAAATGTTTAAGCCCTACATATCCGTTCGTGAGTGCATTTGAACGGACGCTCTATATAAATGACCCGGCAAATAAATGAAAGTAAAATTCGAGCCATACGAAAGACCTCTCCACCACCCATCGCTTCTTGGCTGGGACAAATCCCGAGCCGGCATAATGGGAATGGACCACCTCACGGTTGTGCCCAAGATAATCCGTACACAGTCTGCCACTTTGGGTACTCCGATGGTAGATTTCTCCATTGGCATCTAGTGATGTCGATGTAGAAACCGTCAGCGAGCAGGATGCGAAACACATTGCGTAATGCCGGAGCGGCTTCGAAGGCATGGAAATCGCTCAGAGCATTAACACTTACCAATTGCCTTAATATATGGCGCCCTTGGAGTGAGATCAGTCTTTCTATGGCGTAGCTAAGTTCCTTTGCTATAGTGAAGTGAGGTAGGGGGAGATGTTCATGATGAGCCAGGGATCAAAGCCTTGGAGGGCGAGGCGTTTGGCAGAGGGCGCGTCGCGGTGCACCTCGAGGCCATCGCTGTAGGGGGTAAACCCGACGATCTTGGTGAATGGGAGTTTGACACTCTTTTGCGGCGACCAGAAGATGAGGTTCTTAGTAGTGATGTAGAGGGAGCCGTATCCTTCGTGTTGCATTGTGGAATGCTCAATGGGACGACCGCGCATACCGCCGGTGCGGTAACGTATGCCTTTGTAGATCGGGATACTGAAGCCGCTACTGCGGCCTCGCCACTCGCGCACAATCTTCTCTTGGTAGAGGTTTACGCCATTGTAAACCCATAACACTTGCTCCTTCTTTCCGAGAATTATCGGAGCTTGAATGTTGGTATGTGGCACAACGCCGTGTTCTAGGGCCTTTATGATTGCAACCTGTGATAGTCTGCTTATGTCGCCATTCTGATAAGGAGCAGGGACGTTGTTGAGTTGGAGGCCAAGGGAATGGGTGTAGTCCTCGATTTTGCGATGTTCCGCGTCTGTGAGATTGCCATCGGCTATAAAGTTGGTGGCCGCACGGTCGAGTACGTGCCAGTAGGCATCTTGTTGTTGCTGAACTGAAATCGGGAATCTACGCAGTACGCTCTGACACCGCTGTTGAGCCTGAGCAAGCGGGAGGTTGTCGGTGAAGTAGTCCACCATAAACCCTCGCATCAGCTTCTTAGCGAACTCTTCAACGCCTTGGCTCATGGGCAAGTGGAATGCTCCCATTATGTCAGCAACGAGGTGCATAGACCGCGGAGAATACGGGCGACGAAGACCGTCCGAATAATTCTTCACGGCGGTGTCAACCACAGTAGCTGTATCAGCGTCCGACAGGAAGTTATCCCGGCGAAGCTGTCGCGACATCGTCATCACATCGGCCACGCTCTCTCGCCCTTGAAAATATAGTTCCAACTCGCGGCTAAAAGCCACAAGTCCAGCTTCGTGTTTCTGTTCGCACTCCTTGTGCGCCCTCGACAACAGCCCGGCCTTCTCGCCACAGTATTTGCACGTTCCCATCACCCGAGACAAAGGATGATTACCAAGAGTATGACGGCCGCCACGCCAGCCGCCACGCCGCCGATCCCCAACTTGCGGTTAGCCTCAATCTGCTGCTTGAGTGAGTCGAGACTGTCGGTCATTTGCCTTTTGTCCTCTTCCTGCCGTTTGGCCAAGTGCGCCACTTTGCCATCCAGAGACTGCATCGCGGCCGTCAGAGCACCCTTTATGTCAGAGAGAGCTCCCACCAACCGGCTCCCCAGGCTCTCGTTGGCAACCTTTGTTTCGCTGATAAGCCGGTCATGCTCCTCAAGCATCTCTTTTTCGTGCTGCAGCAGATCCTTTTCCGTTCGCTCAATCTTATCGATATAACGGTTAACCGTCTTTTCGAATGCTGTCGAGACGCGGTCGAGCGACTGTTGCTGCTGCTGGTTGGCGTGGTCAAGACTGCCACGGAAGGAGGTGACAGCGTTTTGGGCAGTGGACTGGAATGTCTGGAGTCCCTGGTCGCAACCGTCGCGAAACAAGGTATTCATCTGCTGCGACATGTCCCTGAGCGACTCCACGCTCGCGCCGAAGGCTTCCAGGCGCGATTGCACCATTTCGAAAATCTTGCCGTCGAGGGCCTCCTGGTGATTTTTGAGGCTGTCCATAAACAATTTCATGCCTTCAGCCAGGTCGTGGAGCACGTCGGCGATGGAGCGAAATTCAGTGGCACAGCCTTCATAGCTTTTTGTCACCTTTTCCACTTGCAGGCGTACGCCATCTATCGACTGCAGGGTCTGCTCGAGTCGCGCTAGCGACTGGTATATGTCTTGTTGCATTATTGAGTATATTTTTGTGAGAAATCTTCAATCCAATGGAGGTGGTGGTTGAGTTCGGTCCGCTGTCGCATCCCCTCCAGATAGTCTATGTCGGGCTGGGATGCGACATGCCGGCTCGGGCCGTTGATGCCTGTGAAGAATTTTTGCATGCATGAGTAAAACTCCTCACCCGACCCCAGCAGGCCGCGGTAGCGGGTGTATCCTGTGAGGAAATAATCTTCAAGGCGCGCCCGTACGTCGGGATGGTCTGTCATGCCCATCCCCACGATGGCAAAAGCGCCAAGCATATTGAGCGCCGCGTTGGCGCCGTCGCCTCCGCGCATAATCAGGCGCACAGCGCCCTGCAGATGCTTGAGGCTGTCGTTGGCCGACCCCGAGACGCCGGTGACGTCAGGGTCCACCACGCGAAGATATTTCTCCACGATCCAGAAGTCCTCGACCCTCCCCTCTCGGCTGTCGTCGAGCAGCGAAAAGGGTTCTCCCCCCTCGGTCTCGTAGCCGGCACGGGCATACTTTGAGTTGAAGTAAAAAAACAACTCATCCTTGAGCTCCTCGTTCACCTCCTTCCAGTCAGCCGTAGAGCGGATGGCTCCGAGACAGAAGTCACGCATGTCCTCGATGGCGCGTCGACGCTTGCGGGCTATCTTTGCGTAAACAAACTGCGTGAGGAACACCAGGCAGCGACGCACCTCAGGCCATTCAGACTGTCCCTTGGGCATCACGGAGCATCGCTCAACCTCGCGCACGGCCTGCTCGCGAGTGTAGTAGCGACACAAGTAGTCGAGCAGGGCCGTGTAATAGCTGCCTTGCGGCTTGCGCCTGCAATGGAGCGAGAAGGCTCCCCCGTCGCTGCTGTATTCCTGCGTGAAGTCGTCTACAAGCCCGAGCAAGCAAAGACGGTATATCGACTTTGCCACCGCATTGTAGTCTGCTTGAGTATGGGCAAGCTTTACAATGGCCGTCTCCTGGAGTCCGAGGGCATGGATGACTGGTGCAATGCCGTTGGATTTCCCGCGAGGGTGCAGTATCCCCTCGGAATCGCGCATCCACCACTCCACGTCGGCCGTGTTAACTATGCGATCCATCTGTGCCCACTCATAGCGTGCGCCCTTGAACGAATTGTCGTAGAAGTACATCATGGTGCGGAAATCCGGGCTTTGGTATTCCAGACGCTCCTTAGGTATGTATATCCTGTTGGCGGCAGCCCAATTCTCCAGTTGGCCCAACGACACATATTCAAATCGCATCTCGTCGGGCAGATGCTTGATCTGGCAGTCACGGCAGAGCTGCGGCGGACACTGGTCGCACTTGAACCACAGCGGATTCCCTTTCGCGTCGCTGTTAGGGCACGACACCCTCACCAGGTCGCTTGCCGGCGTGCATTCCTCAATATCATCCGCTGCCAGACTGTCGTGGAGGCCATAATACGCGATCAATTGGTCCAGGTCAGTTGCCCTAAACCACTTCCCGCGTATCTCCCATATCGGAGTGCGTCTCACCTGGCACGTGCGACGGATCCGTTTGAGGTGATAGTCCGACACCAGGAGCAAGCTGAGGGCCACTCGCCGGTCGCGCCCGGCGCGCCCGGCTTCCTGCACGAAGGCCTCAAGAGAGTTGGAATAGTTGACATGGATGGTGAAGCGCACGTTGGGCTTGTCTATACCCATGCCGAAGGCCTTGGTTGCCACCATCAAGGGTATGCGGTTGTCACGGAAGCGCTCCATGTCGGCAATCGAGGTGTCAGGCAACCCTTCTTCTGCGTCTCGGCCATGGAATTTCCCCACGTCGCATACTGACGAAAGGCTCATGGCATTGCCCACAACCGAAATGCCCGAACAGCTCCGTATACCTACATGCGGGCAGAAAACTATGCCGGCCCAGGGGTAGTCGCCACGTCCTCTCTCAAGGTAGTTGTCAGGCATCCCTATACGCAGTGTTGCCTCGTCGGCTTCCGTCGCCTCTAGCGATTCTCGCTCGGCGAAGCGTTCGCGCACTATGTGTAGCGAGTCCTCTTCTTGCAGTTCGGCTAACATCCCGGGCACCCGAGACACCAGTTCCTTCACAGCCTCCCTCTTGCGAGCCTCGTAGTCGAGCGGCTTCCCCACTTTCACCGGATAGTTGAGCCCGGGAGCCAGATGCAGGTCGCGTGACAGGTCGGTCTGGAATTCGATTGGGACGCGTACCACGCGATACTGCAGTTCCAGTCGGTTGCAGTTTTCGTGGCGCACCACAGCTTGTGGGTCGACGGGAAACTTGCCGCTGCCCGTGAGCTCCCGTTCCACGTCGGCCAGGACGTCAAACGAGGCCGTGGCTGTGAGGGCGAAGAGCGATACATGACCGTCCGGCTCCTTGGTCTGCAGGAAGTTGTAGAGGTTGCGGCCTACGTGAAGGTAGGGGAAACGGAATTCCTGGCCCCATTCCGACACGCAGTGCACCTCGTCCACCACCCCATAGGCAAAGTACACCCCCTGGTGGTGCATGTTGCGCAGCCGTCGGCGGAATGTGCCGATTGAGAGACGCTCCGGCGAGAGAAACACAAACTGGCGCAGTCCCTGCTCCATGGCTGCCTCGCGCTCGCGGCGCTCATCAGGGGTGAGCTGCGAGTTGATGTATGCGCACGAGTCTATGCCTGTAGCCAGCAGTCCGTGCACTTGGTCCTCCATGAGCGATTTCAAGGGGTCAACCACTACCGTCACCCCAGGCTGCAGCATAGCCGCCAACTGATATGTAAGCGACTTGCCACCTCCGGTGGGCAGCAACCCTATCACCGACTTAAGGGCCAGGGCGCGGTCTAATATCGGCAATTGGCCGGGGCGGAAATGGCGCTTCCGGAAGAGCAGCTGAAGGAAATAGACGAGCTCTGAAGGGGCCGGACCATTTTCGGATTGTTGTGACCGGTATCGGACCCTCCTGCCGGTGACCACGCGCCGTGGTTCGGGCGCCATACAGGTGGCATTGATGCGTGCCCACACGCCACTTCCCCGAAACCGGGGTGGAGAGGCCTCGGCCGGTGCTTCCCCCGGCACCACCTCCAACGTCAGGTCAAAGTTGCGGCGGCACAGCGCGTCGTTGGTGTCGGCCAAGGCAAGCGCCCCCAAATGAAGGGGGCTTGTGGCGTGTCCCGGGCTCACCACCGTAAGGTCGATTTCCGGAAATCGCCGATTGCTGTAGTCATCGCTGAGGCGGCATAGGTTGTTGTACATCTCTGCCACATCGTCCAGCGCCAGTGCCACACATGGCACGTCGCCTTCCCAGGCGGCGATTGTCAGCCTCTCCCTGTTCAGGTCCACCCTGCCTGTCAGCATCACTCTCAGCAGAGTAGTCTGCACCTGGGCCACGCGTGTGAGCATGTCGCGCACGTAGTCGGCGTCATTATGTTTTCCCGGGGGCGACACGAAGAGCAGCTCTGTGTCCGAGTCTTTCTCTTCCAAGACTCCGGTGTGCGTGGCTATCGTCCTCGCCACCTTAGGGCTGCACAGAGTGGTGGATCCGCGCCCCACGATGTTGGAGAGCACCGCCAGTATGGGGTCCGGGTCGGTGGTGACTTCGGCCCCCAGGTCGAAACTCGCTTGGATCTCAAACTCCGGCTTCACGGAGCCTCCCGGCCCCAAGACTTTGGCAATGAAAGAGCTGCGCATAGGGACTGGCGCAAATGTCGTGAGGATCTGCTGGCGCCCGCTCTCTACATCCGCCTCGGCCACAAAGCCCAAAGCACGGCATGTGAAGTAGCGACCGTTAGGATACATGCCGAAGCTCGCGCTGCGTATGTCAGCATACATCTCTACCAAGCCGGGCGTGAAATAGCGCGAGAAGGCGTCGATTCGCAGGTTGCCGGCATTGAGGGGTCCTGTACAAAGGTAGATGTTACGGCGGCTCCCGGTTTCGGTGAGGGCAGCTAATGCCCGCAAGTCGATGTCGGTGAGGTCAAGGATGTTGGAGAAGAGATGGATACAGATGTCGGTGACAGCCTCAATTGGCCGAAAGGTTTGTTGCGAAGAATTGCCGGGGAGATACTCCCTGCGAGGCACTGTCAACACCCGGTCGGCGGTGACGGCCTCCACATTGTCTACAGCCCGTGCAAGCGCCCTCCCTGAGGGATCTACTAAAGTGATGCGACGCAGGTTTCCGTCGGCACGGCGTTTGCGCAACTCTTCAATCAGGCAGCAGGTGGCCAGTCCCTGTCCGCATCCCCAGTCCACTACTTCGAAGTCGCCATCGAGCAGATGCCAAGGAAACAGGGCCAGCGACGCCTGCATCTTGCTGGTGTGGGCATGGCCGTAGGCCGTCATGTAGCAGGCGAGCGCTTCATCGGTGTCCAGCACGGCGACACCATGCTCGAGCCTGGGCCACCGCCAAGGCGCTGTCTGATACTCCTCGGGCACTTGCGCCCGGGCCAAGGCGATTATGTCGGCCATTGAGGGAGTACGCCCTCCTGTGTCAAGCTGTTGGCGATACGGGGTCATAATGCAGTGATGGTGTCGGCACCCGGGTGTGACAGGTGTCGCCGGTAGTTGGCAGCCGCCGCCTCGGGCGACGTATTGGCATAACAGTAGAGGCATTGGTGCGGACAGCTGTTGTACTGCCCGATGTCTTTTGCCTGGATGCAACCGCAGGCGGCGCGCTGCCCCCGGTCGCGGTTGTCGCGTGTGAAGCTGAGGCGCGGCTCGGAATTGAAGAGGTCAGGACCCTCAACCTTGATCCCCAGAAAATCCATCAGGACGGCGTCGTGGCTGAAGAGACGCCCGATGAGCCAGTCGTCGATGCAGCGGTTATGATCGATACCTAACGCGCTGAGATTGATTTTCTCGGCACATGTCGCAGCCACCATCCCGTTGGCACGGGCAATTTCCGCAATCCCTTCAGCAGCCTGGAGCATAGTGTCTTCAGCCCATTCGCGCCACGCCACCCCGGCCTTCGTGAGGTTGGCGCCGACCTTGCGGTAAGTGGCGATGTCGGCGAAGCTGAACACCAGTTTGTCGGCGTAGCCCTGCAGCGACTCGGCCACGCGATCCACCTTCTCAAGCAATGCCTCTACGGGCGTGCGGTCGGTGAACAGCAGGGGGTCGAAGCGCCACACCAAGCGTCCGCGCTCCGTCCGGTCCACTATGCTTCGGAATGTGTCGATGCGAGCCTCCAGCGAGGGGACTCCACGTTCGAAGCCCTCACCTACATAGTCGTTGAGGGTATACTGGAGGTACCAGTTGATGCCTCTTGCTGCAAGTTCGTCCAGATGGCGTGTCAGCGGCAAAGGATTCTTCGACCAAAACACCACCAGACGCGTCCGCTTGAAACTGACGTAACTCTTGACGCCGTTGAAGGGATTGGTCCAAGCACAGTAGCCCCGGCGCAGGCGATCCATAAACCAGTCGGCATAGAAGGCCGGGATGTCGGTGCTTCGGCTGGCCGACACTATCACGGGGGTGGAGGCTGTGGCCTCGCTGCCGTCGTCGAGGATTATATCTGTCTTTTCCCAGGGTTTCATTTTGTGGTCAGGCGGTTGAGGTAAGCGGTGAGGGAGCCTTTGCGGCCAGCGAGACGACGCTTGCGGGCGAGAGCCTTGGCGAGGTCGCGGCGGGCATATTCAAGGTTGATGCGTGACGGTTCGTCGGTGAGAGGCCCAAGGGCGGCGATCTTCTCGTTTAGGGCGGCGATGCGTTGTACCTCGGTGTCGTAGTCGGCGATAGCTCGGGAGAGTTGAAGTCGGGTTATGGCCATCAAGGTTTCCTGGAGGTGACTTTCGTCGAAGACCACTGCCACCGACATGTCATCCTTGGAGCCGTGCTTGCTGATTAGCGGGAGGTCGCGGCGAAGCTCCCGGAGCGTGACTTCGGGCCCTTTTGTGGCTATCAATTTATAGAGGTTGGCATAGAAATTTTCCAACAGGGGGCCGTCGCCGTAAGTGTCGTCGATGCCATCGCTACCGAGAAATGCTGCCAGCGGGAAGGATCCGTCGTTGCAGAAGCAGTAGCGGAACTCGTCGAGTGCCGCACTGTCGCATATCGAGGTTGTTTTGTTGAGGAAACACCGATCGTCCCAAGGCACCGGCTGATCCCACGCGAGCATGCCGTCTTTCTCAGAAAGTGTCAGCAGTTTGCCGTCCCCGATCTGGAAGGCAAGCCAGTAGCCTGGTGCCTGGAGATAGCACATCAGCGTGCATCCGTAGATTTTCTCCAACGTGTCGCCCTGAAGGAATTCCTGACGGTATTTCTCATCAACGTGCTCAATTTCCCAATCAGTCAGAGGTGTAACCGCTGCGTGGGATGAGATAGCTTCGTTCCACTGGGCGATAATCGACGAGAAGAGCCAGCGCAGACGATTGTTGACCACCTCGGGCACAAAGTCGTTGCTGTCCTTCACCTCCGAGGAGGTGAAGAAGCGGTAAGGCTCTGGGCCACCTCCGTCATTGGCGAAGGCGGTCACAGCCTTGGTGGTAATGTCAACCAACAGCTTGCTGCCCTCGTCGCTGCGGAAGTAGCGTTCGCCGCCGTGGCCGTCGCTTACCACGGCTAACGCGCAGCCATCGTCTACGACAACCGCCGTGGCGCAGTCCTGGCAAGGTTTGCCCGAGGCGAGATGGCTCTCCCCCCGGCAATAATGTGATAGGGCTTGCATTTCTTTAAGGCATTAAAGCTTTAAAGCTTTAAAGGAGTTAATCCCACTCGTCGTAAGAATCGGTCTTTGCGGGCGCGGGTGCTGCGGCACTCTCGGCGCCTGCCACCTCCTTGGCCGCCTCGGTGATCTGTTTCTCCACCTCGCGTTGTTTGGTCTCGTCGTTGGCGCTGCTGCTCTTCGAGCCAATTTGCGATGACGTGACGGCGATGATGCGTATCATCTTTTTCAGCGCGTCGATGTTGTGAACTTTGATCACAGCTTCGAGCGAGCCAGTGAACTGCTTGAGCACGTCCATATCGGCGTCGTCGCCGATGGCGATGGCAATCTTGATAGCGCTCTTGAACCAACTGTTGTTCTTCAGCTGGGCCAGGCCTCCCTCGAAGTCGTCGGTGGGTCCACCGTCGCTCAGGAGGATGATTGCGGGTGCGTAGCAGCCGCTGGGCGACGACATGAAGCCGTTGGAGCGTGATAGCTTCTTGTTGAGCTCGCGGCAGGCCTCGCCTAATGAGGTCAACCCTTCGGCCGTGACCTTCTGCCAGATGAAGTCCTTTCCCTCCTTGGGCTCGTCGTAGAGCCAGCGCGTGTCGGTGGAGAACTCGAGCGCCGCGACGCGGATCTCAGCGTCGGGGTTCTCGTCGGAGATCTCGCCGATGATAGGGAGAACGTTCTCGATAGCGTCGTTGACGGAGCCGATTTTGCTACCGTCCATGCTTCCCGACTTGTCGATCATGAAGAACAGGGTCATCTGACGGCGGGGAATCGATTCATTTTCAAATAAACTCATAATATATTATATTTTAAAGATTTAAAGCTTTAAGGTTTTAAATGATAATAGCTTTGTTGGAGCCGATAGCCACTTTGAGCCCGGCCTTGACTGGCATCATTTCGCCGGGGGCTATCTGCTTGATTTTGCCGCTGGGGGTTTCCACCACCCAGTTTTCACGGGTGATGTTTTTAAGCTGGATGGGATAGCGGTCATCAGCAACCTTCACCACGGCGATGTCGGGGTCATTGTCGCTATCGATATAGACGTTGCTTCCCACGGTAAGCGCTACCTTGCGACCTCCGAAGTCGAGATATCCGGCCGGTTGCACAGGCTTGCCGCAGTTCATGCACTTGGGAGCGTCCCCTTCCACGAAGGTCTCCTGCATGCACGAAGGGCATATCACAAGAGCGTCGCGGAGGCTCTGGATCACCTTGCGCCACTGGTTTTCGATCTGTCGCTTCTCGGGATTCTTTAGCAACTCCTCGCTGAACTGCGCCGAGAAGGTGTCGCGCAGTACGGCGGGCATCGCCGGCCAACGTTTGATCACGTTGTTGTGCACACCTCGCACGGGACGATTCTCTCCCCGGGGATCGAAGATAAACTGCGCCTCCGAGCCGTAGAATTTCTTCTCGTACTGCTCGGTCATGCAGGGGCATGCCAACACGCGACTGCCCTCCAAGGGATGGTTGCCGTAGAAGAGCATGAACAGAATCACGGAGAGTGAGAAACGGTCGCTGTACTTGTCGGGAGCGTGACCGGCCACCACCTCCGGGGCCATATAGCGGGCTTTGCCCATGATGCCGCTGCGCTGCCCGTCGGGCATCACGTTGTCGTTGTCACAGATCAGCACGTCGCCGGTCTTGGGGTCGATGAAGAAGTTGCCGTCGTTGAGATCCTGATAGCTCAGGCCGTGAAGGTGGAGCAGCCGGAAGCCGTCGCAGATTTTCATCGCGGCGTTGAGGATGGCCTCAAACGATTCAAACTGCCGGCGCGCCAATAGGAATTGCCCGAACTCATAGTAGCCTTGCGGGCGCAGCTTCATCACATATCCAAAGGAGCCCTTCTCTTTCTTTGTCAAGTATTCGGGCCATAGGAAGGCATCGCTTGGCGCTCCCTTGGAGATGTTCTCCTCCAAATTCTTGTAAAACTTCGCGGGTAGCTGTTGGGGGTGGATATACCACTTCAGGGCCATCTGCTTGCCGCCCACCTCCACGAGGTAGACGATGCCTTGGCCGCCACGACCAAGCTCCTTAATGATGGTGGCTTTGCCGCCATTGGTGAGCGTAACGCTCGATTTCTCCTTCAATTCCATTTCTTTAATGCTTTAAAGATTTGATGCTTTAAAGTTAATGGCCTCCACCCGAGAGATCCACGCTTTCAGTGGCCTGCAGCTGGCCGGTGCATCCGCATTTCGGACACGTCACCATCTGCGTCTCGCCGTCCCAGCACACGAATGTGCCGCAGTGGTGACACAACCAGAACTGATGACCGCTGCAGTGGGGACAGCCGTTGAAGTCACGGTCGTATTCCACCATGCCGCGCACCGTCTTCCGGTCGTAGCCCTCGCGACGCGCTTGTTCGGCTTTAATCTTGAAGCCCCAGCAAAACGCGTATCGTTGTCCCCGCTCATCGCGAGGATCCACCGTTATTCCGAACGGCTCTTTTGTTTGTCCGCACATCGCCATTACCGCGAATGCGCCTTTATGTAGCTTGCTCATTTAGGTAATTAGGTAATTAGTGAGTAGTGAGGGAGGAGGGGGGAGGAGGTAATTAGGTAATTAGTGAGTAGTGAGGG
>CAZLSW010000087.1:0-11862 GCA_964562375.1 uncultured Muribaculaceae bacterium
ACTTAATTGGGTCAGGCACAAAATTTGGGCAGCCTCTACTTTTTAGAGGAAAGTTTTTATGAACAATATAAGGGGAGGGGCGTTTTATGAGTAAACGCGCTTGAAAAAGCGTGCTCTTCAACTCAAGAGAAACTTAGTACCAACAAAACTCACTAAAATCTAACTGTTATGACTGACCCGAATTTCCGCTCAGGCGATGCAAAAAGCAACGTGTTTGGAACCGACGAGATGATCTCTCCGTCTCCCGTTCAAACCATCCCTGATGGCCCTACCACCGAGGACGTAGCGTATCAGATGGTGAAGGATGAGATCTTCGCCGAGACCGATCCCCGCTTGAACCTCGCGACGTTCGTGACCACTTACATGGATGAGAAGGCCACCCAACTGATGAACGAGGCTATCAACATCAACTACATCGATGAGACCGAGTATCCTCGTGTAGCTTTCATGGCCGCCAAGTGTATCAACATCGTGGCCAACCTTTGGAACACTCCCGAACAGAACAAGTGGAAAGCCGGCGCCGTGGCTATCGGTTCGTCCGAGGCCTGTATGCTTGGCGGTATCGCCGCTTGGATCCGTTGGCGTGAGCGTCGTAAAGCCGCTGGCAAACCCTACGACAAACCTAACTTCGTTATCTCGTCGGCCTACCAGATCGTATGGGAGAAATTCGCCCAACTCTGGGAGATCGAGATGCGTACCGTGCCCCTGTCGCTCGACAAGACCACCCTCGATCCCGAGGAGGCTCTTAAGCTCTGCGACGAGAACACCTTCTGTATCGTTCCTATCCAGGGCGTAACCTACACTGGCTTGAACGACGACGTTGAGGCCCTTGACAAAGCCCTTGACGAGTACAACGCCAAGACCGGCTACGACATTCCTATCCACGTCGACGCAGCCACCGGCGGCTTCATCCTGCCGTTCCTGTTCCCCGAGACCAAGTGGGACTTCCGTCTGAAATGGGTTCTCTCCATTTCCACCTCGGGCCACAAGTTTGGCCTTGTATATCCTGGCTTGGGCTGGGTATGCTGGAAGGACAAGAAGTATCTCCCCGGCTCGATGTCATTCTCGGCCGACTACCTCGGCGCCGAGGTAACTCAGGTAGGCTTGAACTACTCGCGTCCTGCAGCCCAGATTTTGGGTCAGTACTACCAGTTCATCCGCTTGGGCTTCCAGGGCTACAAGGAGGTCCAGACCAACTCGATGGACGTCTGCAAGTACTTGCACTCCGAGATCGCCAAGCGTCCTGCATTCGTCAACTACTCGGACGACGTGCCCAACCCACTGTTCATCTGGTACTTGAAACCCGAGTATCAGGCTACCGCCAAGTGGACCCTCTACGACCTGCAGGGCAAGCTCCAGGAGCATGGCTGGATGGTACCTGCCTACGCGCTGCCTAACAACCTTGAGAACTACGTAGTAATGCGTGTCGTTTGCAAGCAGGGCTTCTCGCGCGACATGGCCGACCAGCTCCTGGGCGACATCGACTCCGCCGTGGCCGAGATGGAGAAACTCGAGTATCCTACCGAGAGCCGTATCGCCATGGAGAAGAACATCCCCTTGAAGTCGACGTTCAACCACACGGGCCGATAACCTATCAAACACTCACGTAAACTAGTATAATCCTAAGGGCTTTAAGGACCGTAAAGTCCTTGAAGCCCTTAGATTTCCCCCCCCTTTCGATTCCCCCTCGATTTCCCCTCGATTTCCCCCGATTTCTCCCGATTTCTTTCGACTTAAATCGACTTAAATCGACTTAAATCGACTTAAATCGACTAGAAACTAAAAACTAGAAACTAGAAACTAGAAACTAAAACCTCCAACCCCCCTATGAAATTGACCATCGATCAAATAAGGCAAGCCGCCCAGGAGGCTTACCAAGAGGTGCTCCCCCTCACCGGAGGGGTCAACGCCCACTATATTCCTTTCTTGGCCAATATCGACCCCAACTTGTTCGGACTGAGTATCACCTTGGTCGATGGAACCAAGATCAACTTGGGTGACACTAAGTATAAGTTCGGTATCGAGTCGGTGTCAAAAGTACACACCGCCATACTGATCCTCAAGCAATACGGGGCTGAGAAAGTGCTCAAGATGATCGGAGCCGACGCTACTGGCCTTCCCTTCAACTCCATATTCGCTATCTTGCTCGAAAAGGACCATCCCTCGACGCCGCTGGTCAACGCCGGCGCCATCTCGGCTTGCTCCATGGTAATCCCCACCGGCGACAGCAACGCCAAGTGGGCTGAAATCGTGCAGAATATCACCGACCTTTGCGGCTCGGCCCCTGAGCTCCTCGAGGATCTGTACGAGAGCGAGAGCGCTACCAACTTCAACAACCGCGCTATCTCGTGGCTGCTTAAGAATTACAACCGCATTTACGACGACCCGATGATGTCGCTCGACCTCTATACCCGCCAGTGCTCGCTGGGTATTACGGCTGAGCAGCTTTCGGCCACGGCCGCCACAATCGCCAACGGCGGTACCAACCCGTTGACCGGCAAGGCAGTCTTCGACCCCTCGCTGGCCCCCAAGATCACCTCGCTGATCGCCGCCGTGGGCTTCTACCAGACCACCGGCGACTGGATGTACACCGCTGGCATTCCCGCCAAGAGCGGCGTGGGTGGTGGCGTGATGGGCGTGATGCCCGGCCTATTCGGCATCTCGGCTTTCGCCCCGCCATTGGACGACGCCGGCAACTCGGTTAAGGCCCAGGCCGTAATCAAGGCTTTCATGAAGAAGCTCGGAATCGGTATCTTCCAAAGCCAGAACGTCACCATCGAGTCGTAGCATAAAATCGTTTCAACAATCAATCAAAAACTTCCGATATTATGGCAAACTTAAAACCGCAGACAAAGCAAATGGTCAAATTGGGTGTGTTCACCCTGGCCATGATCAATGTCGCAGCCGTGATCTCGCTTCGAGGGTTGCCCGCCGAGGCTGAGTATGGCGTAAGCTCGGCATTCTACTATTTATTTGCCGCCATCGTTTTCCTGATCCCTGTATCGCTGGTAGCCGCCGAGCTGGCCTCGCTGTTCTCCGACAAGCAGGGCGGTATGTTCCGCTGGGTAGGCGAGGCGTTCGGTAAGAAACTCGGCTTCTTGGCCATCTGGCTGCAGTGGATCGAGTCGACTATCTGGTACCCGACGGTACTTACTTTCGGCGCTGTGTCGCTGGCGTTCATCGGCATGAACCACGCCCACGACTCGGTTCTGGCCTCCGAGAAAATCTACGACCTTGTCGTCGTGCTCGGTATCTACTGGATCGCCACCTTCATCTCGCTGAAAGGCCTGGGATGGGTAGGTAAGGTCACCAAGTGGGGCGCCATGATCGGTACGGTGATTCCCGCCGGTATCCTTGTGATCCTGGGCATCATCTACCTGTGCATGGGCGGCCAGTCGTGCATGGATTGGCACGGATCCTTCTTCCCCGATTTCTCCAACTTCGACAACATCATCCTTGCGGCGTCGATCTTCCTGTTCTACGCTGGCATGGAGATGTCGGCCCTGCACATCAAGCAGGTCAACAACCCTAAGCGCACCTACCCGTTGGCTATTTTGGTGGGCGCCGTCTTGACGGTTGTGATCTTCGTGCTCGGTACTTACGCCCTTGGCGTGATTATCCCTACCAAGGATATCAACCTGGTACAGTCGCTGTTGGTGGGCTTCGACAATTACTTTAGCTGGTTGCACATCAATTGGTTCTCGCCCATTATCGCCATCGCCCTCGCGTTCGGCGTGTTGGCCGGCGTGCTTTCCTGGGTATCAGGTCCTTCCAAAGGTATCTTGGCCGTGGGTCGTGCCGGTTATCTGCCTCGATTCTGGCAGAAGACCAACAAGAACGGCGTGCAGCACAACATCCTGATGCTCCAGGGCGGTATCGTATCACTGCTTGGTTTGCTCTTCGTGGTAATGCCTTCGGTACAGAGCTTCTATCAGATTCTGTCGCAGTTGACCGTGTTGCTTTACCTGGTAGCTTACCTGTTGATGTTCGCCGCAGCCATCTACCTGCGCTACAACATGCCTAACGCCAAGCGTACGTTCCGTATTGGCTCTAAAGGCAACTGGTTGATGTGGGTAATCGGTGGTGTAGGTTTCTTGGGATCGTTGCTGGCGTTCATCCTGTCGTTCTTCCCTCCGGGCCAGATCGCTACAGGTTCGACCACCGTTTGGTTCTGCGTGCTTATCATCGGTCTGATCGTCTTCGTTGGTCTTCCCTTCGTCATCCTGGCGTTCCAGAAGCCCAGCTGGCGTGACCCCGACAGCGACTTTGAGCCTTTCCACTGGGAGTCGCCCGCACAGATTATCTCCACCTCGGGTCCTCTGGCACTGGTAGAGTTTATCAACGACCTTAAGGATCAAGGCAAGGATCAAGAGGCAGCCGCAGCCGCCGCAGTTCTGGCTCAGGAAGGCTACAACCCCGATGGCACTCCTAAGACTGCCACAGCAACAGCCGCTCCCGCCGCTACCACCACCACGACAGCAGCTCCCGCCGCCGCTCCGGCGGCCACTAAGCCCGCTTCCAAGCCTGGAGGCACGGCTGGCACGGCTGGCCCCGCGCCTAAGTCGTAAAGAAGCCATCTCTTATATTCGTGCATTCGTTTACTCGTGTACTCGAATGCACGAATACACGAATAATCGACATTTAGATACAAAACAATCGCCCCGCAAGCCTTGGCTCGCGGGGCGATTGTTGATTTATTTAGTGAATTGGGCGTGGGGACAGAGGTATTGGCCTTTATCCCGCGTGGCGCGGCCGTAGGCGACTGCATGCTGGGGGCAGATGTGATAGCAACGCAGGCACAGGGCGCAGTCGTCGCGCCAAGTGGGCCGTCGCTTGTACATCACGATATTCTCCAGCGGGCAGGTGCGGGCGCACTCTCCGCAGCCCACGCAGGCGTCGGTGGCGTGGAATGGCTTGGGCGACATCGCGTGGCGCTGAAACCACGGGTAGATCCATTTGGTCTTGATCCATGCCCAGCGGCCGCGGGTCACTTGCGTCTCCATCAAGTTGCCCTTGATATAACCGGCCACGGCCTCCACGCGCTTTGGAGCGGCGTCGAGTTTCTGCCGGGCGAGCGCCGGGGGGTCGACGTTGAAGCCCTTCATCAAGGTGTAGGTGTTGGGCATTATCACAGTGTAAGCGCCCATAGGTGTCCAACCCCGGCGGGTAATCAACCGTCGCCATATCTTGTCGGCTAGACCGGCGTCGTCGCCGCAAGTAGCCACCATGTGGTGGCCAAGCCCCTTGTCGGCACGAAGTCGCACGTTGCGTATGAACCGTTTCACCACCGGCGGTACTCCCCACGAATAGATTGGAAATACCCAAATCACGCGGCGCTCGTCGCGTAGGTTGATGGAGCGGCGCCCGGGCTCGGTGGCGAGCTCGTCGCGGATGAGCGTGACGCGCTCGCCCAAGTGCTTGGCGAGCATTTGGGCCACGTAGAGGGAGTTGCCGGTGCCGGTGAAGCAGAATATCAAGTTTTTAGTTTTTAGTTTCTAGTTTTTAGTTTCTAGGTACTAGGTTAATGGATGGTGACTTGGGTGGCGCCGAAGCCGTATTCGCGGAACGACGCATCCTGAACTTCACAACGCTTGTAACGACGTGAAAGTTCGTCGAGTAGAGCTTTTCTCAACACTCCCTCGCCCTTACCGTGGATGAACACTATCTTTTGCCCTTTGTTGCCGAGGTTGGCGTCCATCACCGAGCGGAATTCCTTGAGTTGCACCTGCAGCATGTCGGTATTCGACAGGCCCGAGGTGTTGTCGAGCAACTCGTTGATGTGGAGGTCAACCTCGATTATCCCGGGGCGCTTGGGACGCTTCTCAACGGGCTTCTTTACGGGGCTGTCGACGGCTTTTTTCGTGCGCAGGGCGTCCTCCAATTGGGCCGAGTCGATGACCTTAAGTCGTTGGGGAACGTCGTTTTTCACGATGTCGACGGCAATGACGGGTGTGTCAAAGTAGGGGTTGGATTGGAAGCAGTGCAAGCGGCAGAATTTAGTGGTGTCCAAAGGCCGCTCGATGAGCACGGGCGACTTGAGGGCGAATTCCTTGCCTTGCTTGTAGGCGATGTACTGTAGGGCGATGCGGTCCATCTCCACCAGGTCCTCGCGCTTTACCTCACCGAGCCACACTTGGATGTTGGGCTCGACCACGCCGGCGTAGCGGGTGATCCACCCCTCGGCGCCGTCCTGGCGGGTCATGTAGGAGAATGCCAGGTAGTAGTTGGAGTCGTTGACGAGGTAGGCGTCAAAGGTGGTGGTATTCAAGTGCTTGATTTCGGCCGCCTCGTAGCCGAGCACCACGTTGAGGGTGTCACCCGTGGTGGTTTCCTCAATAGGCAGGATGTCGGGTCGTGTCGACCCGACAGTGTTAGGCAGGATGTCGGGTCGTGTCGACCCGACAGTGTTAGGCAGGACGTCGGGTCGTGTCGACCCGACAGTGTTCTGCCCCGCCGCCACGGCGGGGCTTCCTACTTGAGCGGGGGTAGCCTTGGTTTTCTCCTTTTTATCCGAGCCATAGAAGCGGTCGCTGTCAACCACCACAAGGTCCTTGAGGAGGACCGGCGTTTCGAAGCCGTCCTCGTCGACGTAGGCCATTTTGCCCTCTATTTTTGTAATCACGCCACCACCCACTGCGTTGAGGTAGCGCACGCGGTCGCCTATTTGTGCCATATCATTATCGTATTTAATGGCAAAATTACGCAAAAAATCGCTAACTTCGCGCCAAAATAACAAGTAGATTATGAAAGATGTTGTATTGAGCGGTATTCGCTCGACCGGTAAACTCCACTTGGGCAACTATTTCGGCGCCCTCAGCAAGTTTGTGAGAATGCAGGAGGATTACGACTGCCTGTATTTCATCGCCGACCTTCACGCTCTTACCACCCACCCCGACGCCTCAGCCCTCCACGATAACGTCAAGGATATCGTCGCCGAATACCTGGCCGCGGGTCTCGACCCCGAAAAGGCCACAATCTTCGTGCAAAGCGACATCCCCGAAATTCCCCAATTGTATCTGCTGCTCAACATGCACGTGGGCATCGGCGAACTGATGCGCACAGCATCGTTCAAGGACAAGGCTCGCAAAGCGTTGGGTATCAGCACCGCTGGCTCGGACGACGAAATCGAAAAAGATATCCTGGGCAACGAGTCCAATTCCAAGCGTGTGAACGCCGGCCTGCTCACCTATCCTACGCTCATGGCCGTCGACATCCTTATCCAGAAAGCCAAATACGTGCCCGTGGGCAAGGATCAGGAGCAACATCTTGAGTTGACCCGACGTTTCGCCCGCCGTTTCAACTCGTTCTACGGCGTGGAGCTGTTCCCCGAGCCCACCAACTTCGACTTTGGCGGCAAGCCCGTGAAGGTGCCCGGCCTCGACGGCTCTGGCAAAATGGGCAAGAGCGAGGGCAACTGCATCTATCTTGCCGACGACGAGAAGACGCTGCGAAAGAAGGTGATGCGCGCTGTCACCGACGAAGGCCCCAAGGCTCCCAACAGCGAGATGACCGAACCGGTGAAGAACCTGTTTACCCTGCTCGAGCTGACTTCCACCCCCGAGATTGTCACTCAATTCCGCGACACCTACGCCGACTGCTCGATACGCTACGGCGACCTCAAGAAGCAGCTCGCCGAGGACATCCTTAAAATCACATCGCCTATCCGCGAGCGCTTCCTCGACATCCGCGCCAACGACGAGTACATCGGCAAGGTGGTGCGTGAGGGCGCTGAGCGTGCCCGCGAGCGCGCCGCCAAGACCCTCGCCGAGGCCCGCGAGGCCATGGGTATCCGTCGTTTCTGGTAATATGGCCGACTTCAACCCAATGCAGAGTCTGAAGCGGCGACTGTTCGCCATGCGCAACGGTGCGCTTGGCGAGCAGATGCGTCGCTCGGGCGCTCCATATCGTATAATTTTCGGTGTGAACCTGCCGCAATTGGTGGAAATCGCCCGCGACTACGCTCCCGACCGTGAGTTGGCCGAGCAGTTGCGGGCCAATGTCACCACCCGCGAGTCAATGCTTTTGGCTCCGATGATTTACCCCCGGGAGGATCTCGATTACGACACGGCCAAGTCGTGGCTGATGGAGGTGACGACGCCCGAGGTGGCCGACATCCTCTGCCACCGGCTTCTGCGCCACATGCCGTGGGCGTGGGAACTGGCCCAGGAGGTCTACGACACGGCCACGACTCCGCTACAGCGTTACGGCGCCCTGCGCTTAGGCTTCAACCTCTTCCCCGCCAATATCTCGGGCTTGAAACAGATGGCCGAGGCCGAGAGCTCCCTCTCTGAGCCTATGACCGCCTCCCTCGCGGCCCTCATCCTCTCGGAAATCTCCTACCTCCTCGATTAACATTAGGCGACCCCTACGGGGCCGCACTTAGGCTCCGTTCGATAAAAATGTAAAACGGAGCCTAACATTTGTTTAGCTTTCCTATATATTTTATCATTGTTGTGATTGTGAGGATTGTCCAACAAAGAACGAGAAACACGATCAGCCAAGGCGGGAAAAATGACAAAAACGAAAACGCTAGACAAAGCGACGACATTTCACTCATTATGATTAAGATATACGAGCGCAATATCTCATATGCTCGTTCAGTGTTTTTCGGAACCCTTGGTAAATTACATGCTTCGGGATGACGATATAGTATGGCAAATAATAACAATAAACAGAATGAAATAAGGGTAAAAGTTACAGCTTTGGGCCACAAACCCTCAGATATTTCTGTTCGCTTAGAAACCGACACTACAGCAAAGATTAGAGTGCCCAACTGCAAAACAGATACACCCCCGACATATAATTTTAATTTTTTATTCATAGGAAAATTGTAACATCTGCAAAATCCTGTGTTTTATGGGATATACACTGAGAGGGTGGTCGGCTTGCCGACCCCGCGCAAGTAGCGCAGTCCGGGCGCGGTCGGCTTGCCGACCCGTCCGGGCTGGGTATAGGATGTAGTAGGCGATGAGCTTCGGCTTGCCGAAGCCTTCCACAGCCTCAAATAAGCGGCATGAATTTTTATTGAGGATTCACCTCCTTTCTCGTTGATAATGCCTCCCACGACTCGGAAAAACTCATCTTGAAGCCCCACTGGGATCAGAGCTTCCCTGTACTTGACGGCGAAGACCGTGTGCAGATAGATTGTGTAAAAAGTGTTAGCCATAACGTGGGCAAAGATAAGCATAATTGTTTGATTTTGAAAGCTTCGGCAAGCCGAAGCACGTCGCCTGACGCGTTTTTACCCAGCCCGGGGACAATCGGCAAGCCGATATCCCCGGACTGCGCTACTTGCGCGGGGTCGGCAAGCCGACCACCATCCATCTCCCTTGCTAAACATAGGTATTGGCAACTGTCCCCGTAAGGGCATCCAACATATCTAAGTTTTTTACAATGGAATTCCATTGTTGAGATTCCATTGTTGAGGTTTTATTGGTGGTTGCGTAACGGCGGTTACCGTAACGGCGGTTACGCAACCGCAAAGTAACTAATTTATTTTGACATTCACAAATAAACGTTAGCGGCCGTTGCCAGGGAGACAACGGCCGCTAGAAGCTATATGCTAAATGCTAAATGCTAAACGCTAAATGCTAGATGCCAAATGCTAGATGCTAGATGCTAGATGCTAAATGCTAAATGCTAAATGCTAAACGCTAAACGCTAAACGCTAAACGCTTATTCCTCGAAGCTGATGGTCGAGAGGTCGAGGGTGAACGTCTTGGTCGTGGTTTTGTCCTTGGTAGATACCGCGCCCACAACGGCCTTGCAGTAGCAGCGGTAGCTGCGCAGGGTGACGGCGGCCGTGAAGTTGAACTTGGCTTGGCTGCGCTGGCTGGCGTCGGCCTCCCATTGCCAAATTGCCTCGGGACAGTAGGTGGAGTAGGCCTCGTTGGAGGGTGGGGTGCAGGATACCCATCCGTAGCTGGTGAAGCTGTAGGAGGCCGAGGCACCGTAAATCTCAAAGATACCACCTATCATTGCGGGGTTGCCGGTGGTAGCGGTGCGGTCGTCGTAGGTGACTGAGGGGAACGAGCGTGTCTCGGATGTGGAGTAGCTGGCACCGGCTCCAAATTTGGCTTGGGCTTTGCTGCTCCCTCCAAGGGTGATGTCACCGCTGAACGACATCGTGCTGCTGGCCGACTGTGAGATCGTTTGGCCCGATGTGCAAGGCACGTGGTTCTTGTACAGGTCGCAAGAGGAGATCATACCCGATTGAGGCTCCATGGTCCAGTTGTAGCGGAAACCGGCCCACTCGCATATTTTGTTGTAGTATCCGCTTGCGTGTTTCTTGTAGTACTTGTCGCTCGAGGATACGTTGGCGTAGGCGTTGGCGAAGGTGAGGGTGCCGTAGTGCTCTACCATGTAGTATACTTTGCCTGAGTTTTGGTCGAGCAGGGGAGTAACGTAAAACTTATAGGTGAAGTAGTCGGTACCTCCGTAATGGTTCTTGCTCGACGCGAAGTAATCGTCGGTGGTAAGGGTAATGGCATCGGTGAAGGTGTAGACAAGAGCGTTGTCTTTGGTGAGGTGGCCGGTCTCGTCGCCAAGCGCTTTGGCGGCTTTATGGGCTTTGGAGGATGTCGCCATTGAGGCGAATTCGCCGATACTCTCCACCAGCGCGTCGGCGCCGTTGCCAAGGACGTAGCCGGTGGTAAGCGAAGCGTCGGCCGGGGTGTTTTCAACGTTCGACGCGGTGAGCAGAGCGTTGGAGCCTTCCTCCACGTCCTCGTATTCGGTGGTGGTGCATGCGGCGGTGTTGCTCAAGTTGCCCAGATAGTGGTTGAGCGAGCGTCCGGTAGCCGGGTCGTAGGCATAGACGAATGCCTCGAGGCTGTCGTCGCTTACCGAGGCGTTTTGGCTCATCAGCGAGAAGAACGATTTAACCGAGGCCTGGGTGGGGTGAATGAACACCACAGCCACGCCGTTGTCGATAAGGGATTGCACTTGGGCGGTCAACGCCTTGTCGGATTGCAGCGATGTCACATCGGTGTTGTCGACGATAAGGGCGTCGTTGAACGCGCCGTTGGCGGCACTGTTGGAGGAAGAGGAGAGAACCACCTGCTTGGAGTAGCGGGCGATAAGGTTGTCGGCAATAGATTTGGAGCGGGAAGTGTTCACCGAGGCGTTGTTGATGAAGTAGAGGGTGCCATGGCTGGTCACGTCCATCTCATCTTGGTCGGTTGCTTGGGTCATTACGACATCATCGTCGTCCGAAGCCTCAGTCCAGTCGGCCGAGGGTACGTCGGTGAGAACATCGTCATCATCGGTGCAGGCAGTCATGCCTCCCCAGAGCAACAAAGCGCAAAGGACGATTTTAGATACATGTGTCAAAGTTTTCACTCTCTGAAATGAAACGTTAGTCTTCATGTCGATTTCATTTTTTGATAGTTGAACACTTGCATTGCACGCGGGCAACGCGTTTTTTAAATCTAAGAGGTTAATGTTATCTAAGAGATGTTGATGAATCACTTTGTATAGTAAAAACGCCCTGATTGCAAGGATATTATAAAAACAGTAGCCTGCTTAACTTACTTTTAAGTTAAACAGGCCAATGATTTTAACATTTAGATTTGTTTACACTCCCTTAATGTTAATTTAGAGTAGTTTTTGCGAGAAATTTCGTCTTTTTAACCAATTTTTCCTTTATTCCACTAGCTCGAGCCACTCGTTGGAGGTGTCGGTGCCCGGCATTTCATAGGCGAGATGCGAAAACCAGCTGTCGGGGGCCGCCCCGTGCCAATGTTTTACACCAGCCGGAATCACCACGACGTCGCCGGGAAGTATCTCCACGGGCTCCTTGCCCCATTCTTCCTGTTTTCGTCATGCGTTACCCAAAACGGGGGTCTGCTCTACCCAGTTCTT
>CAZLSW010000088.1:0-11752 GCA_964562375.1 uncultured Muribaculaceae bacterium
TTAATCGCTGAATTAGTGAATATTAGTGTTAATTCGTGGTTTCTTGGATAACTTGTGAAACCTGAGTAACACTACCTCTTAACGCCTCACTTTGGGAAGCCCCCGTTTCGGGGGTTTGGGGGCCGATCCGGTTATTTCCCAAGATGCTCGGCTCCTTGGCGAGCCTTGTCGGCCAGGAAATCAGCGGCTTTGGCGGCGGCTGAAAGTCCCTCGGCCGAATACTCGCGGGCCTTCTCCTTCAGCTCGTTGAAAAGCGAGTGGCCTTTCTCCTTGGCATGGGCGTAAGCCTCCTTAGCCTGGGCATACTTCTCCTGGGCCTGATCCTTGGCGTTGTTGTAAGCCTCCTGGGCTTGGTCCTTGGCGTCGACCAGGGCGTTGGCGGCTTGGTCGGCAGCCTCGTTGTAGCCATCCTTGAATTGGTTGATCTTCTCGGTGGCTTGCTCTTTCAGGTTCTTGCCTTCATCCTTGACGGCGGTCTCTGCTGCCTGAGCGGCGACCTCGGCGGCCGATTCCGACACCTGTGCGGCGTCCTTGGCCTGTATCTCTGCATTTGTTGCCATAATCTTCACATTTTAGGATTAATACTTAAACAACAACCAACCCCCCGTTTTGGTTGCCCAATGGCGCGTCGGCCGGCTCTTAAATTTGCATAAATAAGGGATTGTGCCTATATTTGCGGAAATTCCCATGAGAAATGGAATGCAAATTAAGGAGAATAGCATTTTTAATTATGGCGTGCTTGATGATGTCGTGCGACAAGGACGTTGACGACGTGCAATTGGTGTTCGTGGGCGATTCCATCGCCGCGGGATGGGAAGTGAGCCAGTCGTTCCCGGTAAGACAGGTGGCTAACTGGGGCAATCCCGGCTCAGGGGTGGAGTATTTAGAGAGCCTGAGCGGCAAATTGGTCGGGCGCGACGCTGTGGTAATCTCGGGTACCAACGACTCTTGGATGTTCGTGGCCGACCCCGAGGACTACTCGGGGCGGTATGTGGAAGCCATTATCGGGCTGGAGGCGCGCCATGTGTATCTGTTTTGCGTTTTCCCTCGAGCCGAACCTTATAATTCCAATGGAATGAACCGCCATATCCGTATATTGAACGCTGTGGTGAAAGAACGCGTAAAGGATTTGCCGAATTTCACTTATATTGATGTTTTTGACGACTTGGTTAAAGGCGACGACCTTAACCCCAATTACACATATGATGGCTTACACTTGACGTATCTAGGTTACCAGGTGTTGACTGCCGCGTTGTTGGAAGTAATAGATTGATAAGATGAGGCGAGTAATCTTGGCGTTGGTGATGTTGACGGTGACTGCCACAGCCGTGCGGGCACAGGTGGAGGTGGGGTTGCGTAACAACCGTTACGTTCATGCCAGCTATCTCTACAAGCACCATTGGGGCGCTCAATTGGAGCATAGCCTGTTGTCGGAAACCATTGGATATCAATATGTAAGGCTTGCTGTCGGCTACACGACGAATGTCGCCGGGGTCACCATCCAAGCCGCTCCCTTCTGGGGTACTACATGGAACGGCTTTTTCTGGAACTGTGGAGCATTCCTGGGCGGTGCTTATCGTCTGCCCGAGTGGTGGCGATGGCTTGGGGTTAACGCAATGGTCAACCCGCTGTACGACTCGGCAATCCATTACGACGCGTGCTTCCGGGTGGGGCTGGATTTTTTCATCAACTCCGAGATATGCCTTGTTGCCGACTATAACACCGTGCCTGAGTACCGCGTAAGCGAAAAATTATGGCGCTTTGGCGTGAGGTTTACCTCAGGGAGGCTGAGCGTCACGCCGCGTGTGACCATGCCAGCCGATGGCCGCGACCGCAACACCCACCTCCAAGTAGTGATGGAATTTGCCTACCAATTTTGACACTTTTGGGGAATTTGTGTAACTTTACGCCCGAAATCACGTTTATTAGGTAGAAGTAACTCTTACGAATGGCTAAAACAATCCCTGCTGAAGACCCCGAATTGGTGGAGCGCCTGCGCGACCCATCACAGTGCCGCGCGGCCTTCGAGAAGGTGATACGCCTTTACCAGGAGCCGCTCTACTGGCAGATTCGTCGCATGGTGGAGAACCATGACGACGCGGCCGACCTGCTCCAAAACGTGTTCATGAAAGCCTGGCAGTCGATCGACAATTTCCGTGGCGACGCCAAACTCTCCACCTGGCTCTACAAAATCGCTGTCAACGAGGCCATGACCCACCTTGCCAAGGAACGCAAGCGCCTGAGCATGTCGATCGACGATGAGGACCAGCATCTGGCCAACCTTATCGAGGCCGACGAGCATATCGACGGCGACGCCCTCGCCCTCAAGCTTCGCAAGGCTATCGCCTCGTTGCCTGAGAAACAACGGCTTGTGTTCAACATGCGCTACTACGACGAGATGAAATACGAGGACATGTCGCAGATCCTGGGCACCTCGGTGGGCGCACTCAAGGCCTCCTATCACCTGGCCGCGAAAAAAATTGAGCAATATTTCGACGAACACGATTAAACCTTTGAGGAATTTCATAGTCAATAGAGTAAAATATCACGACAAATGGACAAAGAAAACGACATATTGACCCGAGCGGCGCGACGAGACGGCATGACCGTCCCCGACGGCTTTTTCGACAGCTTCCCCGAGCTGATGATGAGCAAGTTGGGCGAGCACCCGGCTTTCACGGCCGAGCGCGTGGCCCCCAAGCCAAGCACGTGGATGCGGATCAGGCCGTTTGTTTATCTTGCCGCCATGTTCGCAGGTATTTGGTTGATGCTTAACATGTTCTCGTTTATCGGCAACAACCACGACGACCTTTCGGTTGACAACAACCCCATCATTGCCCGAGCCTTGAGCAGCGACAGCTTTGTCGACGACTATTACCTATACGACATCGACGAAAACGAGATGCTCGACGACATTTACGACATGGGCATTACCCCCGAGGAGCTCTCCGATTCGACCTTCGAGTTCAACGACCCCTCGGAATCAGCCGACGACACGTACGAATACTCAGAAGGCCAAATCTAACAAGAAACTAAAAACTAGAAACTAAAAACTAGAAACTAAAAACTACCAACTGAATACTCGTACCCGCCATGCACCGCATAATTTCAATTCTTGCACTGATTGCCATCGCGCTTCCCGTGGTCGCCCAAAAACCGGCCGACGACGCCGAGCGCGAGCAATGGTTTAAAGAGGTGAGGGAATACAAGCACCAGTTCCTCGCCAAAGAGCTCCAGCTCTCCAAGGAGCAACAAAAAAAATTCTTCACCATCTACGACGAGATGGAGGACGAAAACACCCGCATAGCCAATGACGCCAAGCGCGAGGAGGAAGCTGTCGTAGCAAAGGGCGAGAAAGCCACCGATGCCGACTATGAGCGCGCCTCCGAGGTGCTTTACGACCAAAAGGTAAAGGAGGGCGAAGTGGAGAAAACCTACATGAAGAAATTTCAGAACGTGCTGTCAAAAAAGCAATTGTTCCAATTGAAAGGCGCCGAGCGCAAGTTCACCCGCGACCTCATGAAACACCACCGCCGCCTCCGCCAAGAAAAAGCCAAAAAATAACCGTCTCCTATTCCCCCTGCCTCCTGTACCGCCTCGCGAGTCTCTTTTGGCGCTAACTTTTTAAGTATCTTGAAAAGTTAAATATTCAACTTTCTAAGGCCAGAGAAACCACGAATTAACACTAATTGACACCAATGAGTTAACTTGAAATCCAATAAATTTTAGAGAGCTTACGTTCTTTAATTTACACTAATCTCGGTAGGAGTTTAGTATCGAAATTCGTGTTAATTCTTTGCTCAGCAAAGCTTAATTTATGATTAAAATATAAGTTAAAGCGCTGAATTAGTGAAAATTAGTGTTAATTCGTGGTTTCTCTGACCACAAGCGAAACTTAAATTAAATATAAGTATCCTCCGCACAACCCCCGTACTCCCGTTGGTCGTGGGTTATTGCCAACTCGCCGCGTTGCGGCTCATTTATTCCATTGCCTTATGTCTCGTTTTTTGACCTTTATATTATTGTTTATCAGTGCTGTTACCATGCGATCCCAAATTGCTACCCCCGATTTCGCTTACCCTCAAAAGATTACCAAGCAGGCCGAGGCCAATCTCAAAACCGCCCTTAAGCGAGGAGACGGCCAAGCCACCGTCGAGGCCCTTGTCCAAATCGGCCTTGCCCAAAGCGCTATCGACTTCAACGACCTCCCCGCGGTTATCAAGCGTGTGGAGGATATTCGTTCCCAAGAAAAAGATTCTGTAACATATGCTATCCTCTCCATCCTTGAGGCGAAAATGTATCAAGCTGTGTACGAGGACGATAGCTGGACATTCGACGAGCGGCAGCTCCCCCTCGAGCCACTCCCCGCCGACATTATGGAGTGGAGCGGCGACCAGTTCAACGCTAAAATCACCACTCTTTGCCTCGATGCCGTTCGCCCTGTGCAGGCGCTGGTCGGCCAAAAAGTCACATCTTGGCCTAAAGCGGTAGTGGCTAACGATATAACTGCACAATATTATCCCACGCTCTACGATTTCACCGCCAATGCCGCCATCGGCATTCTCAATAGCCAGCGCTGTTCCACGTCAATGCTGAAAGGAGCGTGGCTAGGCGACGCCACAGCTTTTGTCTCCCTCAATCCGGCTTATTTGCCTAAGCCACAACAATATATAGCATCGATATATCAAGAGCTTACCCGCTTGCACCTGAGCAACACGTTGGCTTTGGCTCAAGTAGATTGCAATCGTCTCTCTTGGCTCATGCAAAGCCTTGACGATGAGGAGGCTTGCGAGATTTACGAGCAATTTTATAAACGCTATTGGCCTGAGCAAGTTTCCGGCCTCTTTCTCGCCAAGATGGCAGGCTACTATCGCTACCAGTTGCCACCCGACTCGCTGTTGCCAACGCTCCGGGCTTTTGTGGAACACTATCCCGATGACGCAAACGCTGATGCCTTCCGTGCTTTGGCAAAACGCATTTGCGACCCGGAAATAAGGGTTGCTACCCCTGAGGTAGTGGCTCGTGGCCGCGATTTCAAGGTGACTATAACAGGCCGAAACGCCAACGAAGTTAAATTGTCGCTTTACAAGGTACAGCCTAATCGCAATGGCCAATGGAAAGTGGCCAACGCTTCGCAGGCCCAACTTGTGGAAGTCAAAACCTTGAAACTCAGCGATAAACCAGCTCCTTTCCCCGTCGATACTACTATCATGATGCGGGTTGAGGCATATGGCCATTACGCTCTTGTGCCAGAGGTCGCTGGTGCCGACAAGCTGACTTATGTCTACACCTTCCCGTGCTCCGACCTCTCCCTCAGTTGCTTAGGTACAGCCAGCGGTAGCTCGGCTCTTGTGGTGGATACCTATACCGGGCGGCCGGTCGACAAGGCTGAGATTTTCGGCTACGATACATATAAGGCGGTTGTGAAGGACCCATTTGGAGCGACCGATGCTCAAGGGTGGCTCCAACTCTCAGAAAAACAGGACGTTAGAAGTATTGTGGCCCAATTGGGAGATGACAATGCGTCACCGGCTGTGTACAAGTCCAATAGAAGTCTGCCTACCGATCAGGTGAGCGCCGAAGTAGTTACTGATCTTCCCCTTTACCGACTTGGCGACAAAATGCAGGCTACAGCCATCGCCTATCGTCGGGCCAAGGCTGGCAACTCCCCGTTGGTAGGAGCAGTCCTTAAATTCACTCTGCGGGATCCTAATTATCAAGAGGTTGACACTATTTTGGGCACGTCGGATGACTTCGGCCGCGCTACTGTCCAATTCCAATTGCCCGAGAGTGGTCTCACCGGGAATTTCATAATCGAGATCCATCAGGGAGATAAACACTTGTGTAGCAACGGAGTAATGGTGAGCGACTATAAATTGCCAACATTTGAGGTTACGGCTGAAAAACCGGTGCTCACGGCCCAGGGTATCACCGTAAAAGCCCGCGCAATGACTTATGCTGGCATGCCTTTAGCCAATGCTGAGGTGAAATTGGCTCTTTATAACGGTCGCCGCTGGTTCTGGTGGTTCTCCCGCAACACCGAATCCATCTATTCTACTTCATGCGTGACCGACGACGCTGGAAATCTGGAATTTAACTTCCCTCAACAGCTCTTGGATCAGGCTCCATATCCCGATGGCAACTTCGAGGCTACGATTATCGTCACCTCACCCTCGGGCGAGACGCGCCAAGTCACCACTCGCTTCTGTCGATTCCAAGGGTATCAGGTGGGCGGCTCGTTGCCCTACAATCTCGACGCGTCAACTTCGTGGAGTCCTAAGTTCACAGTGCAAGATGCTCTCGGGAATGTTGTGGATATGCCTCTAACAATCACATTTACAAAGAATAACGGTAACTTTGAGAGTCGCTTGACCTTGGAAGAGAGTTTGTCCTTGGAATCCCTCCCCTCGGGGGAATACAAGGTTGCTGTGGCCCTGAGTGACACCACTTTAGAGTGCATCCCTCTCGTTCAAGACGTGACACTCTATCGTCCCACTGACAAAACCTCGCCATCGTCACGACTCTTGTGGGTCTCGGAGAATTCGCTGACAGCCGATGCCAATGGCAAGATTAGGCTATATTATGGCACGACGGCGCAAGCACCTGTGTGCTTGGTACTTATCTCCGACCGCCAAATCGTTGAACATAAATGGCTTAACGTGGCTCCTGGCTTTCATAAGCTTGAAGTGACATTGCCCGAAAACTCGAGCCGTTGGCAACTGCGGCTGCTTACCGTGAGCGAGAACGCCCATGCGGAATCCACAGTGGATATCGCTACCATCCAGAGTAACAACCAGTTGCATATGCGATTCGAAACCATCCGCGACCGTGTGCTCCCCGGCGACAACGAGACGTTGACCGTCAAAGTCACCGACACGTTGGGTACGCTGGCTCCCTCGGCTGTGATTTTGGACATTTACAACAAGGCACTTACCCAGTTGCGTTCACAGTCGCTTGCATTCCGTGTGTCGCCGCTTCTCAGCCCATGGATGCACATTGATTGTAACACTGGAGGCTTCCGGAGCAATTCGCTGGATGTGGATCGCTCGTGGATCTATTTTAACTGGGCCGAAACGCCTGAGTTGCAGATGTATGGCCAGCGATTCGGGGGATTTGTGTTGCGCTCAGGATCCATTGGTATTGTAAGAAGCAACACGTTGGCTCGCCCGATGATGATGGCTAAGAGTGCCGCTAATGATGGCGCTATAGTTACCGCGGAATCGGCCGAAGAAGAATCGGTGTCCACCGACAACGGCGGGGAAGATGTAAATGCCTCATCCACCGATGATTTCGCTTTCCGTGAGGCTGAGACGCCGCTGGCGTGGTATGCGCCCGCTTTGGTTACCGGGGAGGACGGGTCGCTCGAGGTGACTTATCGCGTGCCCAACGCCAATGCCACATGGGTGATTGCCGCGCTCGCTTACAATGCCCAACTGCTCACGGCAACCGCTGAGGCTGAGCAACTTGCGTCAAAGCCGGTGATGGTAACTCCCAATATGCCGCGCTTCCTGCGCCAAGGCGACCGCATCGTTCTTCAAGCGCAGGTGTTCAATGCCACTGAGACTGATGGAAATGTGACCACCACCTTTGAAATCTACGATCCCATCTCCAATAACACTTTGGCAGTCAAGGATTTCACTGATTCCATTCAGGCCCAAGGCTCGGCTGTGGTAAAAATGGAATTTGACACACCGTTCACCCTCGCCTTGGTGGGCTATCGCGTGAAATCCACTCTCGGCAATTGGGCGGACGGCGAGCAGGGGGTGATTCCCGTGCTGGAATCGGTTCAACCAGTGGTTGAGAGCCAACCGTTCTATATGTCGCCTTCGCAAGCCACTGAGACACTGGAAGTTCCCGCCGCACCTTCGGATGGCGGGCGCACCACCCTGCAGTTCACTGAGAATCCCGCGTGGACCATCGTCACCGCTCTCCCGGGGCTCCTTCAGGACGCTCCCACAACCTCCAACGGCGCCGCGGCTTCGCTCTTCTCAGCCGCTACTGCCGATGGCCTGATGCGCCAAAATCCTGAGATTAAGGCTACTATACATCGCTGGACCAGCAGTGACCAGTCGGACTCGACCCTCACCTCGTTGCTAGAGCGCGACCAGTCGCTGAAAATCGCACTGTTGCAATCCACGCCGTGGGTGAGGGATGCCGCAAGCGATACCGAGCGCATGCAACGCCTTGCCCTTCTGATGAATAAACGCGAAATCGACCGATCGATAACCTCGGCTGTCGACCTGTTGGCCAAAACCCAATGCCATGGTGGTGGGTGGAGTTGGACCACCAGTTACAACGAGCCCTCCCCTTGGACCACCATGAACGTGCTGTGCATCTTTGGCCAACTCAAAAAGATGGGCTACCTACCTGCTGACAAGCGCCTTACCGACATGATTAACAATGCGTTGGCTTATATCGACCGCTACGCCGTCGAACAGCATAAGCGCTATCCTACGGTGGCCCAAATCCTTTATGTGGCCATGCGTTCATTGTGGCCCGACGTTAAGCAGTCGACCGCCGCCGCTAATGCCCAACGAGCAACAGTGCAGTTGATTATCGCCGATTGGCATGGTTATTCCGCTGTGGATAAGGCGATTGCGGCATCGATTCTGGAGGCCAACTTCTACCATGCCACCGCCCAGCAGATTTTGGAGTCGTTGCGCGAGTTTGCCAAGATTTCCGAGACGCGAGGCCAATGGTGGCCGTCGCTTATCGCGCCCACTTGGGACAGCCGCTACAGTGCCCTCGCCGCCTCGGCGCTGATGCTCAGGGCCTTTGCCGATGTTGAACCCTCCTGCGCCGACATCGACCGCATCCGCCAATGGATTATCATCGAGCGCCAGGCTCAGATGTGGAAACCGGCTGTTGTGACTAACGAGGTGATCTATGGGATGTTATCTACCGGCACAAAGTGGACTGTTCCCTCCCAGGGTGCCGTGGTGAAGTTCAACGGCCAGGAATTGGAAACGCCTGCTTGCGACAAAGCCTTGGGAGAATTTGAGATGTCGTTGCCTGTTCAAGGCGGTCAATTGGTCGTAAGTCGTATCCCAGGCGTGCCCAGCTATGGCGGAGTCATCCGCCAGGGACGCATGGAGATGAGCGAGATTAAAGCCGCGGCTATCGACGACCTCTCGATCGAAAAGACACTCTATCGGATGGTAACAACCTCCACGGGCGTGCAGTGGGAACGTGCTGACACTCTGGCAGTTGGCGATCGCGTCCGCGTTGACCTGTTGATTAAGAATCAACGCGACATGGATTATGTGACCATTGTCGACCAGCGCGGGGCGTGCCTCGAGCCGGTGGAGCAGTTGCCCGAGCCACTCTACAGCCAAGGTGCTTGCTTCTATCGCGAGAACCGCGATGCGGTAACCAACTTGTTCATCCAGCGTCTTCCCCGCGGCGTGTATCACCTGAGCTACGAGATGAACGTGTCGCAAGCCGGTCGCTTCTCGGCGGGCGTAGCCACTATCCAATCCCAGCTCACCCCGCTGCTCACCGCCCATTCCTCCGGAGCCATCCTCCAAGTGAAATAGCTCGGCTCCTAATCCCGTAATAACGTCATCCCGTAATAACAAAATCGTAATAACGTTATTACGGGATTACGTTATTACGTTATTACGTTATTACGGGCGCAAGAGGCTGATAAATTGAAGTATATGCAAGTAAAGCCGTCCCTTCACGAGGGGCGGCTTAAGCTGTTTACCGGCAATGAGGAGAGCGTGGCGCCTGAGGTGGCGCGCTACGCCGGAGAATGGATTACTTGGAGGCGATCTCGCTGGAGACGGTCAGGCGCACGCGGCCTTTGGCGCGACGACGAGCGAGGACCTTGCGGCCGTCCTTGGTTTTCATTCTCTCACGGAAACCGTGCTTGTTAACTCTCTTGCGGTTAGAAGGTTGGAATGTACGTTTCATTGCCGTTATACTGTTTTCTTGTTATTTTATGCTATGTTGCTTGAAATTCAGCGTGCAAATTTACGGATTATTTTTTTATTGTGCAAGCCTTTTTCTTATAACGAGCGAAAAACGTAACGGAGGAGTGCCCAGCCGGCGATCCATTGGAGCAACATACCGGGCCAGCCGATCGTCCAATCAGTTAAGGCTGCGTGCCATGAGCCGGTAACGGCCCATTCGCCCAGGCCACCGATCAATTGGTAGCCCACAACGGCCAGCAGAACGGCCCAAATGGTCACTTTACCTACCGCTTTGGCGATCATCGAGGCAACCACAGCGAGCACCGATCCCTTGAGCAGGATGATGGGTAACATCGCCTCCGAGGGCATGTCGAACAATGCCGAATTCAACAACGGAGCGGCGATTGCGGTAACCAACGCCGGCACCACGCCGTACTTGTAGCCCACGACAAGAGAAAAGAAATAGATGGGGAGCCAGCGCATGCCACCGCCCGGGATGGTGTGGCACAGCTGAGGCAGCAGGATTGCGCCGAGGGTGAAGGCTGCCGCTATCGCGTAGGTGTCCCAGCGGTTAACGGGCAGGGAATAAAGCTTAGTTGAATTTTCCATCGCTGTATTTTATTTATTTTCCTCGCAAAGCTACGAAAAAGTTGTGAAATTGGCAACGATGAGAGGCGAAAAGGCGAAACATTTGGGGCTTTAACGTTGTTGTAACATTGTCGAAACCATATAATTTTAAATATACGATTATGAACACTGCCCCATTACAAGGAATTAAGGTGATTGACCTGACTGAGGTACAGTCGGGTCCCTCGTGTACTCAGATGCTGGCATGGCTCGGCGCCGACGTTATCAAGATTGAACGTCCCGGCAAGGGCGACGCCACCCGTAAGGAGTTGCAATTCAACCCCAATCTTCCCAGCTACTACTTCCTGCAGCTCAACAGCGACAAGAAGTCGATCTCGCTCGACTGCAAAACCCCCGACGGCAAGCAGATTCTTACCGAGCTTATCAAGGGCGCCGATATCTTCGTCGAGAACCTTCACCCGGGAGCCGCCGACGAGCTTGGTTTCTCTTGGGAGGCTGTTCACGCCATGAACCCCAAGTGTATCTACGGCACTATCAAGGGTTTCCCTCCCACATCTAAATTCGCCAACCTGAAGGCTTACGAGCCTGTAGCCCAGGTTACAGGCGGTGCCGCTACCACCACCGGATGGTACGAAGGCATGTACAACGTGCCTACCCAGAGCGGCGCGGCCCTGGGCGACTCCAACACCGGTATGCACCTGTGTATCGGTCTGTTGGCCGCCCTTCAGCAGCGTACCCACACTGGGGAGGGCTGCTACGTCTATCAGTCGATGCACAACGCTTGCTTGAACCTGTGCCGTATCAAGACCCGTGACCAGTTGACGCTCGAGAAATTGGGCTACTTGACCCAGTTCCCGCAGTACCCCAACGGCAAGTTTGGTGACACCGTGCCCCGTTGCGGCAACATCGAGGGTGGTGGTGTGCTTGGCTGGACCTACAAGTGCAAAGGCTGGGAAACCGACCCCAACGCCTACGTTTACGTCATCTTGCAGCGCGAGGCCAAATCGTTCGAGAAAGCATGCAAGGCCCTCGGGTTCGAGGATTGGTTGACCAACCCCGACTTCAACACGGCCGATGCCCGCGACCAGCACAAGCAGGCCGTGTGGGAGCGTATTCAGGACTTCTGTATCGACAAGGACAAATACGAGGTAACCAACCTGCTGGGTGCCGCTGGTGTGCCTGTAGGCCCCGTGATGTCCTGTTTTCGTCACTTTTTAGAGCCGAATTTTTAATGTGTTGATTTAGGTGGT
>CAZLSW010000089.1:0-11688 GCA_964562375.1 uncultured Muribaculaceae bacterium
AATTAGTGAATATTAGTGTTAATTCGTGGTTTCTTGGATAACTTGCGAAACTTGAATTTGTAATCTCATAAAAAAGCCAGTCAGCACAACCTAATGAACTCTAACCTCGCCGTTTCCGCTCCCTCTCGCTCCCTGTGGACCACCCTTGGCCGATGGGGTAGCAATTTCACATATCTATCCTTATCTTTGTGAATTTCATCGCCATCGCCCTGTCCACCTATCCCTCGCTCGATCGATGGGACCCGATATTCCTGGGCATCGACAACATGTGCGTGGCCATTTTCCTCGTGGAGATGATGATACGTATCGTGGTGGGAGGCAAGAAGTTCTGGGTGGGGCACCATGTGTTCTGGAACTATTTCGATCTTATTGTCACCGTTGTGTCGTCGATCAGTATTATCCCTGGGCTATCGGCGCTACGAGCCGCAAGGGCGATACGCTTGTTACTGTCGATGCGTCTGCTTGGGTCGGTGAAAAACCTGCGCATTCTTATGGCCAGCATCGGCAAGAGTCTGCCCAACATCGGTTGGATTTTCCTGCTGCTGATGTTTTTTAACATTATCTACACTGTCATAGGCACATTGCTCTTCGCTGGAGATTTCCCCGAACTGTTTGGGCGGTTGCATCTCTCGTTCTACACAATGATTGAGCTAATGACCCTTGAGGGGTGGAACGATACAGCCCGCGTGGTGATGACCGAGTATCCCTACGCTTGGATTTTCTTCCTGAGCTACATCGCCATAACGGCATATATCCTTTTGAACGCTGTGGCGGGCGTGATTGTCGACTGCATCATGTCGCCAGGGACCGAGGAATCCAAGGAGCGTGAGATCGACATGATTGCTCGGCAGGATGAGATGGCGAAGACCATAGAGCGCCTCGAGGCCAAAATCGACGAGCTCTCCAAGCGCCTATAACTTGCTAATTTTTGGTAGAAGATGTGAAAGAGAGTTGGGAGGTGTTGGCGGGTAGGCAGATTATGCGTATCTTTGCAAGTTATGCCGAAAAAACAACAATCCTACATCACAATACGTCGGGCTCGCGTCAACAACCTCAAGGACGTGGACCTGAAAATCCCCCGAGGCCAATTGATCGTCATCACTGGCGTGAGCGGTTCGGGTAAATCTTCATTGGCTTTCGACACCCTGTACGCCGAGGGACAGCGCCGTTACGTGGAGAGCCTGTCGGCCTACGCCCGCCAATTCCTGGGCAAAATGGCCAAACCCGAGTGTGACTATATAAAGGGGCTGCCGCCCGCAATCGCCATCGAGCAGAAGGTGAACACTCGCAACCCCCGTTCCACCGTTGGCACTTCCACCGAGATTTACGACTACCTGCGCTTGCTCTACGGCCGCGTGGGTCGCACCTATTCCCCTGTGTCGGGCCGTGAGGTGAAGAAACACACCGTAGAGGATGTCATCGCCTGCGCCCAATCCTATCCCGTGGGCACCCGTATCGCCTTGGTTGCCCCGGTATTGCTTCCCGAGAAACGCTCGATGAGCACCCAATTGGAGATTTACCTCAAGGAGGGTTACTCCCGACTGGTGAAGGATGGCGAAATCCTGCAAATCGAGGACATGAAGGCCAATCCACCTGCCACTGCCGATGGACTTGACCTGCTTATCGACCGTATGGCCGTGGCCGAGGAGGGCGACGAGTTGAGCCGATTGGCCGACTCGTCGGAAACAGCCTTTTTTGAGGGACACGACCAGATGGCACTCCTAGTTTGGGATACCGATGGCAAGGTGCACCGTCATGATTTCTCCAAGCGATTTGAAGCCGATGGTATCACCTTCTTGGAGCCTAATGACTTGATGTTCAACTTCAACAACCCTTACGGCGCATGCCCCCGCTGCGAAGGATTTGGCCAAACTATCGGCATCGATGAGCTATTGGTGGTGCCTAATCCAGCATTGTCGGTTTACGACGACGCAGTGGTGTGCTGGCGAGGCGAGAAGATGAGCCAGTGGAAACGTGAGCTGATCCACATTGCCCCTCGCGTAAGCTTCCCCATCCATCGCCCTTACCAAGACCTTACCGACCAAGAGAAGGAATTCCTGTGGAAGGGCAACACCATGTTTGGTGGCATCAACGGCTTCTTCAAGATGGTGGAGAGCAACCTGCACAAGATTCAGTACCGCGTGATGCTCGCCCGCTACCGAGGCAAGACGCTATGCCCCGAGTGCCACGGCGCTCGCCTGCGCAAGGAGGCGACCTACGTCAAGGTTGCCGGCAAAGGTATTCAAGAACTGGTGACCATGCCAGTCAACGAATTGCTGGAGTGGTTCAACAACTTGACGTTCAACGAGCACGACCAGAAGATAGCTGGCCGACTGTTAACCGAGATACGCAACCGTCTGGGATTCCTGGTAGACGTTGGGTTAGGCTACCTGACACTCGACCGCCGCTCCAACACCCTCTCGGGAGGCGAGAGCCAGCGCATCAACTTGGCCACCTCCTTGGGCTCGTCGCTCGTCGGCTCGCTCTACATCTTGGATGAGCCCAGTATCGGCCTCCACTCCCGCGACACCCACAAACTGCTTGAGGTGCTACGCCATCTCCAAAGCATCGGCAACACCGTGATTGTCGTGGAGCATGACGAGGACATAATCCGCGCCGCCGACTATATCATCGATGTGGGTCCCGACGCGGGAAGCAACGGTGGCGAAATCATCTACGAAGGACCTGTCGACGGCCTGGACAAAGCCCAAAAGAGCTACACCCTTGGCTACTTGAACGGCTCGCTTCAGATTCCCGTGCCCAAGCGACGTCGCAAGTGGAGCAGCTACATCAAGGTGGAGGGCGCTCGCCAAAACAACCTCAAAAACATCGACCTGAAATTCCCCCTGGGCGTGATGACCGTGGTGACGGGCGTGAGCGGCTCGGGCAAGTCAACTTTGGTCAAGGATATCCTCTACAAGGCCCTTCTGCGACATCTCGGGGAGGCTTCCGACGCTCCAGGGGCGTACAAGGGCCTCTCGGGCGACCTGCAACGTATCTCGGCTGTGGAATTTGTCGACCAAAACCCGATAGGCAAGTCCACGCGTTCCAATGCCGCCACTTACCTCAAAGCCTACGACGAGATACGCCAGCTAATGGCCGACCAGCAGGGTGCCAAGCAGATGGGATTCACTCCCACCTACTTCTCGTTCAACGCCGAGGGTGGTCGCTGCGAGGAGTGCAAGGGCGAGGGCACAATTACTATCGAGATGCAATTCATGGCCGACATCACCATCCCCTGCGAAGAGTGTCACGGCCAGCGTTTCAAGCGCGATGTGCTCGAGATACGCTATCGGGGCAAGAATATCTACGAGATCTTGTGCATGACTGTCGACGAGGCTATCGAGTTCTTCTCCAAGGACGAAGCCGGCCGACGTGTGGTACGTCGCCTTCAGCCCCTGAAGGACGTGGGATTGGGTTACATTCAGTTGGGCCAATCCTCCTCCACGCTGTCGGGTGGTGAGAATCAGCGCGTCAAACTCGCCTACTTCCTTTCGATGGACAAGCCCCAACCCACCATGTTCATCTTCGACGAGCCTACCACAGGCCTCCATTTCCACGACATCAACACGCTGATGGACTCGTTCAACCGCCTGATTGCCCAAGGTCACACGGTTGTAATCATCGAGCACAACATGGACGTGATCAAGCAGGCCGACCACGTGATCGACATCGGTCCCGAGGGGGGACATGAGGGTGGTTCAATAGTCGTTGAGGGCACGCCTGAGCAGGTAGCCGCTTGCGAGGCTTCTTATACTGGGAGATTCTTGAAGGGGAAACTTATCTCTTAAGGCCTTAAAGTTTTAAATCTTTAAAGATGGGCTTCACCAGGAATGATTGCGAGATGCCGCGGGTAAGGAGATAGAGGATGAACGCCAGCCATAGGGCGTGGTTTCCCCACATGGGGAACAGCCCAAGGTAAATGGCGAAAAATACTACCATGCCTGAAGCCATCGCCACCAGCATTCGCCGTGTCATCGTGGCCCCGATAAACACTCCATCCCAAGTGAAGGCGAGGAAGCCCGCCATTGGCACCGTCACTCCCCAGTAGAAATACTCCCGGGAAGCGGCAATCACGCTCTCATCGTTGCTCAAAAGCCTCAGAAACGCCTCTCCACCTACGGCATACAGCACGGTGAACAACAACGCCCACAGGAATCCCCAACCAAGCAACGCCTTGACGCACCTGCGCAAGTTGCGACCATCCCGTGCCCCCACATAACGGCCCACCAACGCTTCCCCGGCGAAGGCGAAGCCGTCCATCGTATAGGAGAACAGCACAAACAGCTGCATTAGCAACGCGTTGACAGCCAAGGTAATCACTCCCTGCGATGCTCCCACGCGGGTAAACCACAGGGTGACCGCCACTAGGCAGGCCGTGCGCAAGAAGATGTCGAAATTAATGGAGAAGAAGCTCCGCCAGGAGACGCTGTTAGGGTGGGGTTGGGCGTGATGGCCGTCCATGGATGGTCCCCCTAGATGGCCGTCCAAGGGCAGCCCCCCAAGAGCTGTGCATACGTTTCGGGATTTCCATAGACCAATTAGGAAACCGAGCCACTGAGCCACGAGCGAGCCCACAGCGCAACCTGCTACTCCCCATCTGGCACCATAGACCAACGCCACACTCACGGGGATGTTCACCACATTGATAATGATGGATATCCACATCGGCGTGCGGGAATCCTGCATCCCCAAAAACCATCCCGCCAAGGCGTAATTGCCCAGCGACGCGGGAGCGCCCCAAATGAGAATGAGTATGTACTGCTGGGCCATAGCATAGGTGTCGCCGTTGACATCCATAAACCACAGCACGCCAGCAGCTATCGGCCATCCCAGGACAATCATCAGCAATCCAGCCACTGTGGCAACGGTCAACGCCTTTTTCAACACGATGCGCTGAGTGGCAACGTCCTTGGCCCCATAAGCTTGGGCTGTGAGTCCCGACGTGCCCATGCGCAGAAATGCAAACAACCAGTAGAGCAAGTTGAACGCCGAGCCACCCACAGCGATAGCGGCCAACGGCACCGCGCTGCCCAGGTGGCCCACGATTGCGGTGTCGGCCAGCGAGAGCAGCGGTGTGGTGATATTGGAGATGATGGCCGGTATGGCCAGAGCGAGGATACGGCGATTCACGATCCTTTCAGATGCTTATTTAGGCTCAATCTTGGCGCGCATGCTGTCCCACGACAAGTAGGCGATAAGCAGGGCGTAAGCCACCAGTCCGAGCCATTGCAAGGTAATGGGGGAGATACCTGGGTCGAATGTGAAGTCGAAGTAGCGGGTCAACGCGGCGAACACTCCAAAGAGAGCGCCACCGGCAATCAAGCCCGAGGAAATCAACGTGCCACGGTCGCGGCGAGCGTCGTTCAGGGCCTTGTCCTTGGAGGAGTTGGACACCAGCCAAGCGATGCCGCCACCCACGAGCAGCGGGGTGTTGAGCGACAAGGGGATGAACATGCCGAGGCAGAACGCCAGAGCGGGCACCTCCAGCCAGTTGAGCAGCAGGGCGAGAATTGCTCCCGTCATGTAAAGTATCCACGGAGTGTCGCCACCCATCATCAGCGGCTCGATCACCTTGGCCATAGCGTTAGCTTGAGGTGCCACCATGCCGTTAGGGCCGGTGAAGCCGTAAACGTCGTTCAACACCAACAGTACGCCACCCACGGTAGCGGCCGAAACTAAGGTGCCAAGGAATTTCCAGCTCTCCTGCTTCTTAGGCGTTGAGCCGAGCCAATAGCCTACCTTAAGGTCGGTAACGAAGCCACCGGCCATGGAAAGGGCCGTGCAAACAACGCCACCAATCACCATCGAGGCCACAATGCCCGAGGTGCCGCTCAGGCCGATTGCCACGAAGATCGCCGAGGCCACAATCAGCGTCATCAGGGTCATGCCGGACACGGGATTGGACCCCACGATAGCGATAGCGTTGGCAGCCACAGTAGTGAACAGGAACGCGATGATTGTCACTACCGCCCAGGCCACAATTGCTTGCCAGAAGGTGTGGATAACCCCAAACCAGAAGAACAACAACACGGCCACCAAGGCGATAGCGATGAAAAACACGATGTGCTTCATCGAAATGTCACGCTGCCAGCGCACGGTGGTGACACCGGCTGCTCCGCCCTTGAACTCGCGTCCAGCAAGTCCCACGGCCTGCTTGATGATCGGCCACGATTTGACGATACCGATTACGCCAGCCATCGCGATGCCACCGATACCGATCATCTTGGCATAGTCTGTGAAAATCTGCGAGGGGTCCATGGCTGTCATCGCCTCTGAGCCGTAGGTACCCATCAAGGGGATTATCACCCACCAAACGAAAGCCGAGCCGGCAAAGATCACGAAGGCGTATTTCAGGCCGATAATGTAACCCAAACCCAGCACAGCGGCTCCAGTGTTGCACGACAGCACCAATTTTGTCTTGGCCGCGAGCGTCTCGCCCCACTGTGTGACGGCCGTGTTCAAAGTGCCAGCCCACAGGCCGAATGTCTCCACAACGTAATCATACACACCACCGATAAGCGAGGCCACCACAAGGGTGAACGCTTGGCCCTTGGACGCACCCTTGGCACCTTGTCCCGATGCCAGCACCTGTGTGGTAGCCGTAGCCTCGGGGAAGGGGTACTTGCCGTGCATGTCCTTGACAAAGTACTTGCGGAAGGGGATGAAGAACAGTATGCCCAAGATGCCGCCCAACAGCGACGAGAGGAAAATCTCGATAAAGTTAACGGTCAAGTCGGGGTATTTGGCTTGCAGGATGAACAATGCGGGTAGGGTGAAGATAGCGCCAGCCACTATCACGCCCGAGCATGCTCCAATCGACTGTATAATCACGTTTTGGCCAAGAGGTTGGTCGATTTTCATGGCCGACGAACAACCCACAGCGATGATTGCGATAGGGATAGCGGCCTCAAACACCTGGCCAACCTTCAATCCCAGATAAGCGGCAGCTGCTGAGAAGATTACGGCCAACACGAGGCCCATGGTCACCGAATAGGGTGTCACTTCCTTGTAGTCGCGCGCGGGATGCATCAGCGGGCGATAATGCTCGTCATCGCCCAGCTCGCGAAACGCGTTGTCGGGCAAAGCTATCGGATCGGCATCCTCATAAATTTCTTTCTCTTTTTCCACTGTTATAATGGTTAATGATAAATGGTTAATGGTTAATGCGGTAGCTCTTGGGGGCAGGCCTTGGACGGCCGTAGATAATTAGCTGCTTTTAGGTTGTGATAGAATATCGAAATTTTCGACGTAAATCTCGGTGACTGTGCGTTTTATGGCGTTGCGGTCCTGCCACACCCGGGTGCGCAGCTTCCCCTCCACAAACAGCTTTGTGCCCTTGCGGATATACTTCTCGGCCATCTCAGCGGCTGCGTCCCACATCACGAGCGTGTGCCATTCGGTGCGCTCGGGAATCTGCGCCCCGGCGGCTGTGGTATAAGCCCGCTCGGTGGTTGCCAGCGACATAGTTGCCAACAATCGGGTTTCAACGTAGCGCATCTCGGGGTCGCGTCCCACATTGCCTACCAGTATCACCTTGTTTACGCTCATATCTTATTTTGCTGACGCTAAAAGTCCTTGGATCACGGCATTGGTAAAGCCTGCCTGTTCCATCGAGTTGAGGCCCTTTATAGTGACGCCTCCTGGGGTGGTCACCTTGTCGATCTCCACCTCGGGATTGTTGCCTGTGGATTCAAGCAGAGCCACGGCTCCAGCCATCGTCTGCATCATGTATTGCTTGGCGGCATCGGGATACAAGCCCAATTGCACTGCTCCCTCCACCGAGGCGCGAATGTATCTCATCACGTAGGCTATTCCACAACTACACAACGCCATGGCGGCTGGGAACTGTCGTTCGGGGATATATGCGGCCTTGCCGATTGCCGAGAAGATTTTCTCCAACTCGTCGACTGCGAAGGGGTCCGCGTCGTCACCAGCGATGAAGGTCATGCTCTGGCCTACAGCGGCCGCTGTGTTGGGCATCACGCGGAAGATGTAGCTCTCCATGCTCACGCCCAGCCATTCCGCCAACTGGCTCACCGCGATACCAGCGGCAAGCGACACGATAATTGTCTTGTCCAAGTCAACCGAGGGCTTTATCTCCTCGATCACGTCCTTCACCAGCCAAGGCTTCACGGCCAAAATGATGATGTCGGCTCCGTTGACGCAATCCTTGTTGTCGCTATAGGTGACCACAGCCGGGTACTCTTGCTGCAGGGCAATCAACTTCTGGGGCGTTGGGTTGGCCACTCTCACTTGATATTCCTTGGAGAGGTTGCTTCCGGCAATGCCACGGGCGATGGCTCCACCCATGTTGCCGGCACCGATGATAGCTAACGTTCTCATGCTTCTAATACGGCTTTAAAACGCTTGATAAACTCGTCAACGTCGGCCTTCGACAGGCACAGCGGGGGAAGAAGGCGGATGACGTTGGTGCCGCTGGCTCCTGTGAACACCTTTTGCTCGTGGATCAAGCGTGAGCGCAACTCTTTCACGGGATAGTCCATCTCGATGCCAATCATCAAGCCACGTCCACGCAATTCCTTGATGCCGGGGAGTTTCTTCAACTCGTCCATCAGGTATTGGCCTACCTCGGCCGCGTTCTCTACCAACTTCTCATCCTCGATAATGTCAAGTACTGCCAGAGCGGCGGCGCAGCCCAAGTGATTGCCTCCGAAGGTGGTGCCCAATTGGCCGTATACGGGTTTCAAGTGGGGAGCGATGAGCACGGCGCCCATTGGATAGCCGTTGGCGATGCCTTTGGCCACGGTGATGATGTCGGGGCGGATGCCGGCGTACTGATGGGCGAAGAATTTGCCACTGCGGCCGTAACCCGACTGAATCTCGTCCAAGATAAGCACAGTGCCGGTCTCCTCGGTAGCCTTGCGCAGGTCGCGGAGGAACTGGTCGTCGGGCACGCGAATACCACCCACGCCTTGGATACCCTCAATCAGGACAGCGGCGACGTCGCCCTTGGCCAATTCCTTCTTGACAGCCTCGATGTCGCCTAGGGGGAGGAATGTGACGTGACCGTTGGCGTTGATGGGGCTTATGATTTTAGGGTTGTCGGTAGCCTCAACAGCGGCCGAGGTGCGCCCGTGGAAAGCCTTGTCGAAGGCGATGACACGCTTGCGGCCAGTGGCGAAGGAAGCTAATTTCAGGGCGTTCTCGTTGGCCTCAGCTCCCGAGTTGATCAGGAACAACTGATAGTCGTCATAGCCCGAAACCTTGCCCAGGCGCTCGGCCAGGCGGCGTTGAAGGGAGTTCTGCACCGAGTTGGAATAGAACACAAGTTTCTCGCTCTGTTCGCGCAGGGTCTTCAGGTAACGAGGATGGGAGTGCCCAACCGAAATCACGGCATGACCGCCGTAGAGGTCGAGATACTCCACGCCTTGAGTGTCGTACACGCGGCAGCCCTTGCCGCGGTCGATTTCTATGTCGAAGAGAGGGTAGACGTCGAAAAGTTTCATTATTCAGTTTCTAGTTTTAAGTTTCTAGTTTCTAGTTTCTAGTTTCTATTTTGAGATTTCTCGAATGCTCGAATGCACGAATGCACGAATACTCGAATGCACGAATTCACGAATTCACGAATGCACGAAAGAGCGAGGGCATGGCTTCATTGTTTCAGCTGGGAGAGGCGTTGCTCAAGCTCGGTGGAGGTGAGGCGTGTCTTCAACTGGCCACGGTGGGCGATGGAGATGTTGCCGGTCTCCTCCGACACGACAATGGCCACGGCGTCGGTGGCCTGGGAGATGCCCAAGGCTGAACGGTGGCGGAGGCCCAGGGATCGGGGTACGTTGGTATCATGGCTCACGGGGAGGATGCAACCAGCGGCCTTGATGCGGTCGTGGGCTATGATCATGGCTCCGTCGTGGAGAGGGGAGTTCTTGAAGAAGATATTCTCGATCAGGCGAGAGTTGACTGCGGCGTCAATCATGTCGCCCGACTTCTCGTAGGTTTCCAGCGGCACCTCCTGCTCTATTACAATCAACGCGCCGGTCTTGCTCTTGGACATGTTCATGCAGGCATACACCACGGGCATTACCCACGAAGGCTCGTCGGAGTCGCCGTCCTTGCCCCGATGATGGTGGAAAAGCTGTTTGAATAGTTTCCACCGTCGCTGTGAGCCTAGTTCCACCAGGAAACGCTTCAGCTGATCCTGGAACAGAATCACCAGCACCAGCAAGCCGATACTCATGAATCGGTCAAGGATGGTGCCTATGAGCCTCATTTCCAATATCTCGGAGGTGACCACCCACACGGCGATAAAGGCCAGCACGCCGATGAAGACGTTGATGGTGCCGCTCTCTTTCATGATGCGATAGAGGTAGTAGAGCATCAGCGCCACGATGACGATGTCGAGAATGTCCTTAATGCCGAAACCTTCCATTATGCCTTGGTATTGAGAGCGTTATTCACTAGTTGCACCACTTTTACAGCATCCACAGCGGCTTTCACGTCGTGAACCCTGAGGATTGACGCGCCCGCTTGCAAGGCTATGGTATTGAGAGCAGTCGTGGCCTCCAACATCTGCTCGGGAGTGCTGTTAAGTGGCTTGTAAAGCATTGATTTTCGGGAGATTCCCACAAGTATTGGTCGCTCGAGCATGTGTAGGGCCTCGAGGTTGGCCATAAGCTCGTAATTTTGCTCCACGGTCTTGGCGAAACCGAAGCCGGGGTCAACGATCACGTCGCACACTCCTTGCAATGCCAGCGTGCGGGTCACTTGACTCAACTCGGCTATAACATGGGTGGTTACTCCTTGGGGGTAATCGGTCATCTGCGCCATCGTCTCGGGAGTACCTCTCATGTGCATTGCGATGTAAGGCACCTTCAGCTCGGCCACCGTGGGAATCATCAACGGGTCGAGCTCGCCAGCCGAAATGTCATTTATGATATTAGCGCCAGCTTGGATAGCCTCACGGGCCACTCGGGAGCGATACGTGTCAACCGAAATGGTTATCTCTGGTAGAGCCTTGGCGATGGCTTGGATGGCGGGAATCAGGCGGTCAACCTCCTCTTGCTCTGAGGGTTGTGAAGCGCCCGGGCGAGTGGAGCAAGCTCCGATATCGAGCATGTCGGCACCCTCTTGGGCCATCTTCAGTGCCTGCTCAACAACCTGATCGGGTGTCACACGGGAGGAGGCATAAAAGGAGTCGGGCGTCACATTGATGATGCCCATCACGGCAGGTCGCTCGTAGCGCGTGAGCCGTCCCTTGAGGTTGAGTGAAAATGATTGGAATCGCTTCACAGCGCAAAGTTAACGCTTTCCCTTGAAATAAACAAACCGATGGACCAAGGGCTGACGACCCGAGGTAGGGTCAACTTCCTTCCCCCGTTAAAGGATGGCGCGAGCGAGGGAGTCGTGGTGGGCGTGCAGATAGTCCTCGATGGCTTGTACATAAGCCTCGGCAATGACGGTGTCGTTGTGCTGGAGGATCTTGTATTCGGTAGCGCGGGCCTCGAGAAGAAGTGTTTGGAGAAGGACAGTGTCGGCTCGGGAGTCGATCATCTCCTGAGCTGCTTTCTCGCCCATGGCACGCGCCTTGGAGGTGTCGATTTTCGTTTCATCCTTGCCCGAGGAGCATGCTGCAAGAATAAAGAGGGATAATATGATGAGTAAGAGATGTTTCACAGTTGTTAGTTGTTAGTTGTTAGTTGTTAGTTGTTAGTTGTTAGTTGTTAGTTG
>CAZLSW010000090.1:0-11238 GCA_964562375.1 uncultured Muribaculaceae bacterium
TAATTCAGCGCATTAATAACCTGTTACATTTGGACTATGAATAATATAGGTTAAATCCTTATTTGTTTCGCTCCCGAGGGCTTGGCTGGCGAGGGAGCGGGCTTCCTGGTAGCGGGGGAAGTATTTTGTATAAGTCACTGGAATTTAGTAACTTTAAAGAAAACTTTCCACGGTTTTTCTTATGAAAAAAAAGTTACTAAATCCAGGACCGAGAACAAAGGTAGCAAACTTTTGCCGATTATGGAAGAGCATTTTGGACAGAGTGTGTTGTTTTCCTAAAACAGGTTGACTTTTTTCTTTCTTATCCCTTGATAAAGTTGACTCAGGTTATAGTTATATCTGGTTTAAGTTTACTTTTCCAATAGCACTTCAGGCTCCAGATAGGTCAGTCGGTCGTCAAGCAAGGAAGGGTAACGAACATGGATTTGGTGTGGCTCCGGGTAAGTTGCATCCCCCTCGCCATCGGACTGTATAACGATTTTAAGGGTGTCTCCCAACCCATTCTCGCGGATTATCCTCGCAAGAGCCGGAGCGAAATCCTCACGCACCCATACCGACGACTGCTTGCGAAGTTGTTTCACCTGCCTTTTGGTCAATTCTCCTGAAAAGCCCCATATTGACGGATCCACGGCGAGGTCAATGTCCTCCGACATTCGATTTATGCACTTCCAGGCTTTTGCCAAACTGGTACCGCCCTTCCAAATCATCTTTTTGGCGACGGGTAGAGAGAACACCATCTGAAGAAGTACTGTAACCCACAAATCCTTCTCCACTGCTTGCGGTGTAAGATGGCACCGCAATGCTGTTTGCTCAATCACAACACGTTGTTGAGCAGGGGTGAGGGATAAGTATTCAGTCATAGCATTTGTCGATGAATTGACGAATCCATTGTGGCATCAAAGCCGCGTCAGCCATAATTGCCTGCTTAGGCTCTTTTTTCAACAAACCAGCAATACGTTCCTTCTGCTCGGCAGTTACCCCCTCTTTGCCCAATTCCCTTAAAGCCAAGGTTATAAGCATAGCTAACTTATTGGTAAAAGCCAGTGAGGAGGGCGATACCTGCCTAAAACGAATTATGCCGCCGCGCTCCAATTTTATTGTCCTTCGACTTCCATCGGTGAGGTAAACCGGGTTCATGGGAATCTGGGTTGACAGACCCAGATCATTTAGGGCCTGCACGCCGGTAGGCACAATACGCGTACGCGAACTTTTGGCGATGGCATGGGCCACCTCATTAGCCGATGGATAAAGCACGCCAAGCCCGAGCACCTTATCCTTTTTAGGATAACAGTACACTCCACGCGCCACGCGGATAATCTTGCCGCTGTCCGTCATCCGCTCAAAGGCCTTCCCGACCGCTTTAGGGTCGGCCATATGGGCGAAATCGCCGGCAGTGAACACCTTACCACGTCCGCATTTGGTAATTCGCTTTAATATTTGTTGCTCAACTGATTCCACTTGATAAATTTGCATTTTCTGTCGCAAATTTACGGTAAATATCCGACATCAACAAATCTTTTGCTGAAATATGTTACGCAATACTATTTCACATAGCCGAGCCAGTCGGCGTAGCCCTCTTTTACCATATCTTCGAGATGGATGAAGCGGAGGGCGGCGCTATTGATGCAGTAGCGCAGACCCCTTGTTTCACGCGGCCCATCAGGAAAGACGTGGCCCAAGTGGGAGTCGCCTGTTTTACTGCCCACCTCCACTCGGCGCATGCCGTGCGACGTGTCGGGAACTTCCTTTATAAGACTGTTGTCAATCGGTCGGGAGAACGCCGGCCAGCCGCAGCCCGACTGGAACTTGTCGGTCGAGGCGAACAACGGCTCGCCTGTGGTGACATCGACGTAAATTCCCGGTCGGAACTCACCGTTATACTCGTTCAGCTACGGCCTTTCCGTGGCGTTCCGCTGCGTCACCTCCCATTGCAACGGCGTCAACCGCCGCCGCAACTCTTCCGTTGTAGGTCGCTCAAATCGCTTCATATATAATGAACAATGAACCCCCTAATGCAGGTTCATTGTTTCAAGTTTTGGGCGTATTTTCTCATTTCAAGTGATCAATAAGCCACTTGTAGACGCACTCTTTTACTCCCGGCGGAGATGAGTGTTGACCCTCGTTCTCGTCGAACACTATAACCTCAAAATCGCCCGCTGTTGGATTGCTCTTATAGGCTTTTTCAAAATCAGAGATTTCATCAATAAAGCGTTGATTTCCCGCAGGATCTCCCCATTCGTTATTGCCTCGAGTCAAGAGAATCGATGTGGAGCCTATAGCATTGAAAAAGTCAGCCGTTGAAATTCCAGAGGCAAGCAAGCCAGGAATCGAACCACAAGAGGGCATCGGCATCGGGTAATCATATGTGTAGCTTGTTTCCACCGCCGTGGCGCCACAAGAGGACACAGCGGCTTTGATACGGTGGTCATAAGCCAGAAGGAATGGGAGTGTGGCACCTCCAGCGGAATGCCCAATGGCTCCAATTCTTTTAGTATCCACTTCGGGTAACTCGCAGAGTACATCTATGGCTCTGGAAAGGTCATATGCCTCCTTGCCATAATGATTGCGACCAAGCATTTGGTAGGCTCCAGCTTGAGCTTCCCAAAGGAAAAAATCCCTCTCATAGTTGGGATCTTCGTTCCCATATCCAGCTCCTTTTGCCTTCCATCTACGGTCGGCGTGATAATAACGGTCAGGGCATAACACTATAAAGCCCAGATCGAAAAGATCCTTGCCATAGCACATCGTGCTGTCACCGGCCAATCCCGCGGGTTCCGATTTGCCAATGTGAAAATTCACATCGTCCTGATGGATAGCGAGTATTGCAGGGGTTACGCCTTTTTTGCTTGTGTTCGGTACAAACAAGTAGGCATAGCCATAGTCATCAGGTATATGCAACGCATCGACCGCGGGCTCGATGATGTATTTTATCTTGTACCGAACTCCCCTGTCCATTGGGACTTTCTCCAGTGTGTCGATTTTCAAAGGCGAACGATCGGGCATCCTGCCTAACACATTCCTCAATGCAGTTTCTTTGGCATCCACTTGGGCATTAGCACCCATCGCACATGTCAGAATAATGGTCAAAGCGAAAAGTAAATTTTTCATATAATGAATCTTGTACTACCTGAGTAAGCTGTAATTGTTGAATTGAGATGCAAAGTTACGTTTTTAACCCATATATTAGCTATCATTTCCCAATAATATTCCGTTTAAGCCAACTTTTTTACAGATTGACTTGCGTCATAGTTGGAGCCTATGGGATTCGTGACGCGAAGTTACCAACTGACAACGGTGCGTCAAGGCCAAGCAAGTCGCCGCGGCGAGCCTTGTCTTTTACCGTTGACAGCGACTTCTGATGCGCCATGAACCCAAAGGCTTCAACAAAGTGACCGGCGTAAGCCGCTTCGCTCGGCGAAGAACCAAAGGGAAAGTATCAACTTAACGCCCATCCAGTTATGGCAACTTACACTATCGACCGCTTTACCACCAAAAACCGCTACCTCGGCAGCAAAACCTTCGAGGCCAAGACCCTACAGGACGCAGTTATGTTCACCGCAGCCTGGGCCAGTTTCTACCGCGGACGCAACCAGTCGTTCCGCATCGACGACGGCTCAGGCCGTGACCGCGTGATGGTCCTCGCAACATCATGCATCGGCTGGGAAAATCTCTGGGACGTCCTCGATACCCTCATCGAGAAAGGCCCCGACCCCGAAGAATACAACCGCTTCTGCGAGCAAGAGCGCCGCAAACTCCTCCAAGCCCTTTTCAACTAACCCATTGAGTTGCAGGTCAACCTAATGCCTGCACCTTCCAGTGTTGGGGCGAGAAACCTCTTGTATCGGGCTTTGCCAAGTGAAGGATGGGATAAGGTTTGCCGTAGCCATCAATCTCGCTACGACCTACCTGTTCAAACCCCATCGCAGTATAAAACTTTTGAGCGGCAAGGTTTTGCTCGTTAACGTCTACCTTGTGGCAGTGCAGTTCTAAGGCGTGGAGCACCAATCCGTGCCCGACACCTTTTCTAAACCAATCGGGATGCACGAACAGCATCTCTATCTCACCAGGCGAAATGCCCATAAAGCCTTTTAAAACATCATTCTTGTCCTTGCTGACCAGCAGCGTAACCCCTTTCAACGCCTTGCGGACAATTCTATTGTAAAACTCGATGTCTTCCTCAGTCAAGAATGTATGGGTTGCTCTGACCGATGCCTCCCACACCTTGACCAACGGCTCCACTTCTTGCAGATGGCCTTTTGAAATCCAGGTAATATGATCGCCTACCGGTAACATTCAGGGTTAACTTTTTATCGTCACATCTCATAGGAGATTGTTATACAACGCTTTGTAGAGCGGTGCTATCATCAGGGCTTGACGGAGTTGGTCGCTTTGGAGCAATTCCACCACCTTGTCACGTTCCATCAGCACCACATCCAAATCCTCAGTGGCGTCGAGATGTCGTTTCCCCTCGGGTTTGACACCTCGGGCGAGGTAGCAATATGTGAGATTGTTAAGCAAGCCCGGATTAGCTGAGAGTACCATCAGTTCCGACCATTCGCCACCGACATAACCTGTTTCTTCCTCTAATTCCCGCTTGGCAGCGTCAATTGGTTGTTCACCTTTTTCAACTACACCAGCGGGAATCTCATAGCAAGTCACTCCAAGGGCGTGTCGGTATTGGCGCTCCATCACTATTTTGCCATCTTCGGTGATTGCAATAACGTTGATCCACGCTGGATATTCCAACACATAAAACTCGTCATTGACACGCCCGTCCGGCAACTCCACCTTGTCGCGCCGGGCCGTAAGCCAGGGTCTCTTTACAAGATATTCCGAGGAAAGTATCTTCCACTTTTTGTCATTCTTCTCCATAATTCACTCGGGGTAAATTGCGATTTTGATAACGTTGTCCTCTTTGCGCTCGAAGATGCGGTATGCTTCCTGGATGCGGCTCAGAGGGAATTGGTGGGGGGAGGAGCCATGTGGTGTCAATCTTCCCTTTGACAACCCTCGCGCTCTGCAGGCTCATCCGGGATATAGTCGTCAAACAAGTAGGCTAAACGTTCGCAGGCGCCCCAGTTAATGAATTCGTTGAACTGGATTGTGTGGAAGATATTTGACACATAGAAAGGACGGCGAGGAGCGCTCAAAAGCAACTCGAGGGACTCATTACAAAGAAAACCCGACTCAGAAAGAATGTCGTCATATATATTGTAATGAGGCTCGTTAAAACCGTTGAATCGGGGATTAGCCCCCGCAGCAAGCAGTTCCTTGCATCGCGCATAGTCAAACCTCCCGGCGGCCAGAAACAATTCCACATCAAGAATAGTACCTTTCCCTAAAGCCAGAAACTCTTCCAGTGACATCTGATAGTTTTCCTTGATCACACTTTCCACTGTATCGTCGCTTCGAGTATTACATCTTAGCAGCTCAGTGTAGCGCTCATAGGGGACATCGCCCTCCACATCCAAGCCCAATTCACGCCAATAGGAGAGCACTTCCTCGGTCAAAGCGCGAACTTTCCGTATATGAGGCATTAGCTCTTCCCGGAAGTCGAGCTTGAGCACCAACTTCTGAGTCATCGTAAGATAATGAATACCGAAACCTTTCATCGCCGGAAAGCCCTCAAAGATATAAGGATCGGACCCTTGAGGAAACAATTGTCTAATCTTCTCAATGTTGAGGAAAAACACCGCATCAACCTTGTTCAGGAAATCCTCTGTCAATAATGGACCTGTGGACATTGACTTTTAACTTGATATTTTACGTTAATTAAATTATACTGTTCAATCCCAAGAATTATCGTCTACCCGCGGTACTACGAGTCGGGGCAACACACAGTTGTAATTGACCTTCTTCTCAGGCTTTTCGGGGTCATAACACATATAGAACAGGTCGATATTCTCAGGCAGAATCTTACGCACCTGTTTAGCCAGTTCCCAGCCCATATCCCAATAGTCCTCAAAACTCATGGTTGGGTCCGGGTTGTCAAAATAGTCTGCCCACTTACCCAAGCCTGGAATGTCGAGAGGGAAAGTACCGAAATCACTGTAAAGGGTCCTTGAGTCTCCTGAGCCAACTCCCATTGTGTCCCAAAAGATGCATCCCCCATAATCTTGAAACATGACAAAGGTCTCATCAACTGATTGTAGAAGCTTATGGCCGCTCGACAAACCATATATATAGTTCTCAATTTCGACACATTTGAATGCGTTGTATGCGTGCCAAACCTCCCTCCGGACCTCTCCTTTAGGGTAGCTGTCGTGGGAATCGTAAATGCCAAAACCCAATTCCGTAAGGACGGCCAAATAGAATGCTTTCACGAACTCCCTTTTGTTGACGTAAGCCTCATAAACGTGTTCTTCCGAATAACCTTCAACAATCCAAAATTGGCCCATGTCGGTTTTAGACCCTATTCTTTGAGGGAAGAAAAACATGGCCCGACAGGAATAAAGGTCGAACCTATAGGCGTCTTTGTCATCAGTGATGATGCCAAGTAGCCAATTACGGAGGCGCGTCAACTCTTTTAGGCCCACCTTAATGTCATAGGTTGATCGTTTAATGGCGAAATGCAGTTGTAGTTGTTCCGCGTCACGCTTTGCCTCAATTGTCACATTGTGTTTGAGGGCGCACTCCCGGTTGACCTCTTTAGCCATAAGTTTCAGGTCAGAAATTATATCATCGACATTGTCATCGACGGTAATCTCATGGATTAATCCACTATTGTCCTCATATGGAGGTGCATAGATCAAGTCATAGCATCTGGGAAGTCGAAGACGTATGGCCTTCGCGAACATAAGGCCCTCGGCATGCCATGCGGCCCAGTCAAAAAGAGGATTGGTAATGGCATCCGCAAAATCGGTTGCCCTCTCATAACGCTTAAGCCATTCCTCAATTCCAGGCATCACAAAGCTGAAACTCAATCCTTCAAAACAACGGTCGTAGATGTAAATCGCATCACCAAAGCCGCTATAAGAGCATCCCTCGGAGTCTTGGTATAATTCATCGTAATCGGGGGAGATTCGTAGGTACGTTTTCTTTTCCATTATCAGGGTACGGTGACACAGTGAAGAGGTGTTGACGCAGGCTACCAAAGGTTTTCTCATATCAGTTTACTTTTACGAGCTTGATGTCGAAGATAAGAAAATCAATCTTCGACGTCTTGTAACAATTTTAAGGCTTGGCGATATTTCTCCCAACGAGCAAAATCTTTTTCAGTGGGGTGGGGGAGGCGTGTGGCGTCGAGGTTGTGGAGCAGGTCGGCCATCTTTACTTGACGGGCGATGGGATTGGCTTTCGCTCCCTTGACGTAGGTCATATACGGCACGCTCGGGTCATGAGTCAACAGGCTCAGGGCTGTGATCACTTCCTTCGGGAAACCCATATCATTGAGCTGGGCCAAGGTGTAGTCGGTGTCCTCGACAACATCGTGAAGCAACGCCGCGATGATGGCAGCGTCGGAGCCGCCGTCCTTGGCGACTGTCATTGCCACCGTACATGGATGGAGGAAGTAATCCTGTCCACCCTTATCCTTTTGCCCGGCGTGAGCCTCCTTGGCCAATGCCATAGCCTTGATCACATAATCTGAAAGATATTCCATAAATAGAAATTTTATGTCAGCCAAAACCGAATTTTATTATCCGGATTTCGGATAGCACAAATTTAGTGATTTTACTGATTACATCAATCTTTTTTCAGAATAATTGCGTGTCGATATTATAATGCGTTTTTGTCTTAAGGGTGATATTTTGGCGGTGGAGGAGGCGGAAGATGGTCGAGCGGGAAACACCGCTCATGGCGTGGATTTGCTCGATGGGCATACCGACGAGGTACATGTTGAGCACATCAACGACCTTCTTGGCTTTGGTCGATTTGTAACTCACAGTACTTTCTCCTCTGTCCTCGAGACATAAACGCGACCGCATATTTTGCGATTCCGAGACGCTGTTTGTCAGGACAGACAGCAATTCGGCGGTGCCTTTGGCGGGAAAGATGGAATCCCCGGTGTCGATTTTGTCCTCGATATCTATAATCCTCAATCGCATACGCCTTGCAAGATCAAAGAACGCCATTACTCTGTCGGCGCATGTGGCCGCAGTGGCCAAATTGGGAAGAACAACGGTGTCCCCGTAATTAATTCTCTCCAATAAGACGCACCACAAGATAAAGCCGAGTATCGACGCGGCGCCGAGCCATTAGCCCGATACCAGCTCATGCCGTTGAATCAACTCACGGGATTGATTTGGTGATGGATGAGAAAACTCTTGAACAGATCGTCAGAGTGGCTGGCTCATTCGGCACGGGAGTGGCTGTGGTCGCGACAAACGACCCATGCCGGTGTTACCGTGTGAGGAACCACAAACTGGAGTCGTTCCCCGACACACGGATCCTCTTGAAAACCTTACGTGATTTTCCCAATTGCTGCGCCGGTGAGGTGGTTTCGATATGCCGGTCAAGGATTGACAAAGCGATTTATGAGATGTCAAGCGACCGCAAATTCGCCAAAAGGCTCAGGGAATTCAGGCTTTCCGAAGAGGACGTTCAACGCATAATCAGCAAGGCGTCATATTGCGACTTGGAAATAGACATAACCGATTTGGACTAACTCTAAAATAATATTATGAAAGAACAACTAATCAACGCGATTATCGCGAAAATCAACCGCAGAAGCACTTGGTTGCGAGTGGACATCAAAAACGTGCTCACGGCCAGTTCGTGCGTGTTGACCCCCTCTATGTGCCTTGATCCGAAAGTGGAGAGGATCTATCAGTTTTGCGTTATCAAGGACCGGGGTGGGCACCATAAAGGGTACTGAGGTCGTCAACACGGCTTTGAGCCACACGAGGGCCGAGTTCATCAGCTCCCATTTGCAGTCAAAGGGAGTACCCGAGCATCGGGTGATTATCGAGGCCCAAGGCGGCGTGCGCACCTACGGGACAAACGAGGCCAACTCCAAAACACCAAAATCAAAGCTATCCCTGCGACCCTGTTCGCCAACAATCCCTTGGTGACTAATTTCCGGGGAGCATTCTCCAACTGTTCCCAGTTGACTTCAGTTCCCGAGTCGTTGTTTGACAATAACCCGAAGGTGACCACCTTCGCCAACCTGTTTACAAGTTGCACTTCGTTGGCCAATATTCCCGAGAAGATCTTCGCCAACAACCCCAAGGTGACGGCTTTCGACAACCTGTTCTACCGTTGCCACGCGTTGAAGTCGGTGCCGAAAGGGCTGTTCGCCAACAACACAGCAGCTCAGACGTTCACGTTCCTGATGGCCGACAGTGGGATAGAGTCCTTACCGTCGGGATTCTTCGCGTCCAACACCGAGGCCACCACGTTCTACTACGCTTTCCAAAGTTGCGGTTCGCTAAAGACCGTCCCGGCCGACCTGTTCGCCACATGTTCCAAAATCACCAGTTTCAACCTGACGTTCAGCGGGTGCAACTCTTTGACCGCGATACCGTCGGGATTCTTCGACGGAGCCGTTAGCGCGAAGGATTTCACGGCCACGTTCAACGGCTGCACATCGTTGACAGCAATTCCTTCGGGGCTGTTCGACAACTGCGCCGAGGCCACAACATTCGAGCGAGTGTTCAACTCCTGCAAGGGCATCACCGGGATTCCCGCGGGATTGTTCGACAACAACACCAAGGTCGAGTCGTTCTCCTATGCCCTTAGCGGAACGGGCATCTCCACGGTCCCCTCGGGACTGTTCGACAACAACGCCTACGTGACGGATTTCTCGGGCGTACTCTCCTCGTGTCCCAACTTAGAGTCAGTTCCAGCGGGGTTCTTCGCCAAGCAACCACTGGCCTACAACTTCAAGTACGCCCTGTACTCCTGCAAGAAACTATACGACTTCGAGAACGTGTTCGTTTGCGACCCATCGGAGAAAACCACCCGCTTCTCCCAACTCACACAAGCGCTGAACATCGATTACATGTTCGGCTTCGTTGGACTGGAGAACACGGCCCTGGCCGCCACCTTCAACGCCATCGACTTCTCGGAGTACACCGTCCCCTCGGGTATTACCTACTCCAACGCCCCCTACGCCTCGGCCACCACCGCCTTCCTCAACTACCCCTCTATCACCCAATACTACTAGCAAAACATAGGGTTAGTGACGCAAAGAACCGACATCCGCGGGTCGCCCCGCGGATGTCGGTTCACATGTCAAATAAGGTTTTAATCCTTACAGTGAGACTTTCCTAACATATAACGAAATAAATCCGATATTATTCCAACTCATTATATCGACATAGAAAAATTTATTCTTACCTTTGTCTTCTCTGAATTCTTACGATTGTCTTGGCCTCTCCTGGACAATCGCTAAGGTATCCCATTCGTAAAAACCAAACCGAACTAACTATGAGTGTCAAGAAATTCGCCGTTGTACTAGCATTAATGCTGATAGCCTTAAGCGCTTTCGCCCAAACGCACATTTACACCGGCAACTATGCCACCGGCAACGCCATCTACACTTGGGACGGTGAGCATCTCTATTCGGGGAACTATGCCACCGGCAACGCCATCTACACATGGGATGGTCGACATCTCTATGCTGGCAACTATGCCTCTGGCAACGCCCTTTACACTTGGGACGGCAATCATCTGTACTCGGGTAATTACGCATCGGGCAATGCCATCTACACTTGGGATTGTCAACATCTCTATTCGGGGAACTATGCCACAGGAAACGCCATCTACACGTGGGATGGTCGACATGTCTATAAAGGGAATTACGCTACCGGTAACGCCATATACACTACCGACGGACCTTTCCCCGCTTACCTTTTCGCCATTTTATAACACACCGACGATGACTGCTGACGGTATTAGACAACGATTGGAGAAGGTTGAACGGGAGAACCATGTGAGGATACTGCTCGCTGTGGAAAGCGGTAGCCGCGCTTGGGGGTTCGCGTCGCCCGACTCCGATTGGGATGTGCGTTTCATTTATGTGCATCCAGTGGAGTGGTATCTTAAAGTAGAACCGGGCAGAGACGTTATCGAGGAGATGGATAATGATGGCTTCGACGCTTCTGGCTGGGAATTGCGCAAGGCTCTGCAATTGTTTCGGAAGACCAATCCGTCCCTGCTGGAATGGCTCCGTTCCCCAATCAAGTACATGGACAGGGGATTGGCGGATGCGCTAATCAAGGTTGAACAAGACTATTTCAATCCATTACTGTCCGCTAAAAGTTAGCGACCGACCTAAAAGATAGGGCTGGCCTCCGA
>CAZLSW010000091.1:0-11128 GCA_964562375.1 uncultured Muribaculaceae bacterium
GTAAATTGAAGAAATCAGTATGGGTGCTGAAGTAGAGTTATATCCCAGAGCCATTTTGTCACCTCGTCGGGAGGTGTCAGCGACATAGGCAAAAGTACCTGGCTCTACAATTTTATAAGTATGGAGCGAAACACCGTCAAGGTTTGCTTTTGTTGGGGTAAAAATTTTATCAGTGGAGATACCTCGAACCTCAGATTCTCCCAAAACATTATCTATGTTTTTCTTGGTGTAATCCTCGACGAAGTTCCCGAGGGGTTGGGAGGGGTACTTGGCTTTGCAGTCGACGATGTAGGCGTGGCAGGCGGCGGACAACGGGTCCAACAGAGCCTCGTTGTCGTCGGCCATTTTCCGTAAGCCTTCATAGATAGCCATCAGCTCCCGCTGCACCTTTATCGACGGCAAGGGAATAACCACCCGCTCCATTTCGGGCCAGTCAAAGGTTTCCCGAGCACTGCCCCAGGAATGGTAGCGAGAATAACGGTCAAACTCGGCACGGCTCAACATCAAATAAAGATAATGTGGGTTGAGACGTTCCTCGTCTTTAACTTTGAAAGTTATATACGAAGAAGAGAATATATAACTTTTGTCGGAGTCATTCATCGCTAAAGAAATTTTGCCGCCGTTACGAGAGGTAACTGTGACGTAACAAAATTCTTTTGGCGCAAGGATTTTATATGGCTTGAGACTAACGCCAGTCATATCGGCTTTAGTGGGTATTATCTTTTTTTGGATGCTGATGCCGCGTACATCATCTTCACCAAGCTGCCCTTCACTGTTGCGGTTGTCTGTTTGCTCTATAAGGTCTCCGAGGCGCACACGCGGGGCACGGTGCATTGCTTGCCGGAGGTCGGAGTAGTCAGTCATCACACCCTCCTTCCTTTTTGTCTGATTCATTGGTGAGTTGCAGCTTGAGCAATTCTGTCTGACGATTAATCTCAGCCTGCAATTCTGCCGCTGAAGGCAATACTAACTTGTATTTCGATGCAAAGATATGCTCGTTGCCCTTCAGTATCGAATACCGGGCTATCGCCGGGTCTGTCTCGGCAAACAATACGATGCCGATTGTGGGATTGTCGTCAGATTGCCTCACAAGTTCATCGTACATACGCACATACATATCCATTTGCCCCACATCCTGGTGTGTGATCACACCAGCCTTAAGATCCACCAAGAAGAAGCACTTGGTGAGATAGTTATAAAACACCAGGTCGATGTAATAATCGCGTTCTTGGGTACGTATCAACTTCTGCCTGGAAACTAAGGCAAAGCCTTTTCCCATTTCCATCAAGACACCCTCGATATTGTCGAGGATGACTTTTTCAAGTTGCGACTCTGTGTAGCCAGCGTTGGCGGGAAGGCCTAAAAACTCCAGCACTGTAGGATTTTTGATGTATGCTAAAGTGTCGGATTGGTAGGTCGCTGTCTTCTGTTGCATTTCCTCGCGTACCCCACTCTTCACTTGGGAGAGCAACATGCGCTCATAGTATTGGGTGTTGATATTGCGCTTTAAGGTCTTGACGGCCCACATTTCCTTTTCGGCCTCCCGCATATACCATTCGCGTGCCTCCGGGTTGTCTACCCTCATAAGCCGTTCATAGTGACTCCATGTGAGATTTGGCAATTGGTCAGACGGTGTCTGACCTATTGAGGCTACCAATTCAGCAGACGCCGTCTGCTGAATTGGTAGTTTTGGAAACTCAAAGTAAAATTTCCTAAAACTTCGCAAGTTAGATACTGAGAAACCGGGCCCAAACTCGTTTGTAAGAGCCTCGGACGCCAATTCCAATATGTGTTCCCCATATTTGGCGCGAGCTTTTCCTTGTTGTTCTTGTTCAACGATTCGTCGTCCAATAAGCCAGTTTTGGCACACCTGCGCAGTGTTGACAGCCGCATAAGCCCTCTTGCGGCTCTCAGCAACTATGCGGTGGAGGTCAAGAAGGAAGTCTCGCTCGGAGTGATTAGTATTTTCGATTATAGATTTTTCCATTATTTATATCCCAATGCTGCGAAGGCTTTTTGCAGGGCCTCCTGGTTTTTCACTTGCCGAGCCACGAGGTCTGCGGCCTTGGCTGATGCCTCGGTGAGGACGGCATTGTAGTCGAGGTTGGCGTCACGGTCGACAAACTCGATGTAGCGGCTCGGCACAAGGCTCCAGCCGTTGGTGTTGATTTCGTCGGTGGTGACGGAGCGGTAGAGTTCCGGCACGGCGTATGCTTTGCCGTCGGTGCCGACGTTCTGCCAGGTATGGTAGATGTCGGCCACGCGCTGAATTTGCTCCGGCACGAGCTGCACAAATTTCTTCTCGTAGATGTTCTGGTTCCAGGTGCGCAGGTCGATGAACAACACCTCGCCCCTGCGGTCGCGCAGCGACCGTCCGTGCCACTGGCAGGGGCGCTTGTTGTTGTTCAATATCCACAGCGTCACCGATATGTCGGTGCTGTAGAACATCTCGCGGGGCAGCACTATGATTGCCTCCACCTTGTCGTTCTCGACGAGCCACTGGCGTATAGCCACGGTGTCGGGGTCGGCGAGGGCACCGTTGGCGAGCAGGAACCCGGCCACGCCACGGCTCGTGTCAAGGTGATAGAGCATGTGAAGAATCCACGCGTAGTTGGCGTTGCTGACGGGCGGTGCCTGGAGGCCAAACCAGCGGCGGTCGTAGAGCAGCTCCTCCTCTCCGCGCCACTTTTTGAGGTTGAAGGGGGGATTGGCCATGATGTAGTGAGCCTTCAGCTCCTTGTGCTTCTCGTTGGTGAAGGTAGAGGCTTCCTCGTCGCCGAGGTCGAAGGAGATGCCCCGGATAGCGAGGTTCATCTTCGCCAGACGGAAAGTGTCGGGGTTGCTCTCCTGGCCGTAGACTTGCACCTTGGTGGAGTCACCGCCGTGGGCCTCGACAAACTTTGCCGACTGCACGAACATGCCGCCCGAGCCGCAGCAAGGGTCGTAGATGGTGCCGTCGAAAGGCTCTATTAGCGTTGCGATGGTCTCGACGATGCTGTGAGGCGTGTAAAACTCCCCTTCCTCCTTGTCGGCATTGATTGAGAAGGCCTGCAAGAAGTATTCGTAGACGCGCCCGATGAGGTCTTTCTCGTGAAAGCGGCTCTCGTCGATTTTGTCAATCTCCTCGGCGAGCTGCTTGACGGTCTTGGGGTCAATCTTGGAGTCGGTGAATATCTTGGCGGGGAGGGCGCCTTTCAATCGCTCGTCCTGGTTGAGCTTGGCAATGATGTTGTCAAGGTCGAGGCAGCGGGTGGTTTCGGGGAGGGTGAGAATGGTTTCCCAACGGCAGTCACCGGCGAGAAAAGCGACCCCGGCGCGCTCGTATTTGGCAGGGCTTTCCATAGCAAATAGGAGCTGCTTTTCATCTGCGTCGTGGTATTTTTCGCGTATCTCCTCACGGCGCTTGTTGAAGCGCTGGTCGAGGAATTTGAGGAACACGAGTGTAAGGATAATGTCGCGACGCGTGGCGAGGCTTGCCTTGCCACGCATAATGTTGCGGCAGTTCATCATTACATCTTCGAGGCGGAGAACCACCTCTTTCTTGGTATATCCCTTCTTCTTGGGTTTGGTTTCTACGTTTTTCTTGGCCATGTGATATGTTGGTGGCCGTAGAGCACAGCCTTATAGTTGAAGTTTTAGAGCCCCAGAGAGGCACAGAATATGCAAAGGTAGTCATTTGTGCCGACATAACGGCTCCAAAAAACTATGTTTTGCAGCAGCAAACTGAAAGTTTTGCGCACAAATTTACGAAATGAATTGGGCAACACGTCTTGCCCATCAACTTTAAACTTTGTTTACGGTCAAGTCATTGGTGAGGGACGGCGAGAAGGTCTGCGGGAATTTGGCTGACGCCCAAGTTCGGCTGCACTCGGCATAGCCCGAGCAAGCTCGGCTCTGCCCTCGTTGGCACGAACAGTTTCGCAGACCGCTACAAAATTCCCGTAGTCACCAAGCTAAGGCTTGGCTGATACGGGAATTTCTCCGCTCCGATGTAGAGGGTGTCGAAAGCGTCGCTGCCGTCGGTGAGGTGCTCCAAGAGGCTTCCTTCGCTCGAGCGCACGTAGTGTCGGAGGCTCAAGGCCAAAATTTGCGACAACGTTACTATTTTGTTACCCATAACCATTATATGACCTTTTGAGCCTCAATCAGCCAAAGCGTTAAAACCAATTCTATAACGTGTGATCGGCACGCTACGTGTATATACCTCAAGATTAGCGACTAAGGAGTCGTATTGGATATTTCATCGTGACGGTGATGACTTCGATTTGAAGGTCAGCGACCCGAAGAATCCGTCCTACTTGTTGATAGCAAATGACCCGGAGATGGAGTCGATTATCGGCGCATTGAATGCGTTAATTCTGAATCGACTGGTTACGCGCGTCAATACCGGGCAGGGGAAGAATATCCCGGTGAGCATAATCGTGGATGAGTTGCCTACGCTCTACTTCCATAAGATAGACCGATTAATCGGTACCGCTCGCTCCAATAAAGTGAGTGTCACCCTTGGTTTTCAGGAATTGCCGCAGTTGGAGGCTGACTACGGCAAGGTGGGAATGCAGAAGATTATCACCACCGTCGGTAACGTGGTAAGCGGTTCGGCACGCTCCAAGGAGACGTTGGAGTGGCTGTCGAATGACATCTTCGGGAAGGTGGTGCAGCTGAAGCGGGGTGTGACCCTCGACCGTGACAAGACCTCGATTAATCTTAACGAAAACCTCGACAACCTTGTGCCGGCGGCGAAGATCTCTGACATGGCGACCGGCTGGATATGCGGACAGACGGCCCGCGATTTCACCGTCACCAAAACCGGGTCGGGCGACTCGCTCGACATCCAGAAGGCCGACGAGTTCCGAACCTCCAAGTTCTTCTGCAAGACCGACTTCGACATGAAGAAGATCAAGCAGGAGGAGGATGCCTACGTCGAGCTGCCGAAATTCTACAACTTCGGTCCCAGGGAGGTGCGTGAGCGCATCCTCTACGAGAACTTCATCCGCGTCAACGACGACATCAAGGAGATGATCGACAACATCTTCGGGCGCGACAACCCAGCCCAGTGCAAATGAGACGTTTAGCCATCCTCCGAGCCCATTACCTCTCCTTCTCCCACTACCGCGGCCGTCCCCACCGCCTCCTCCATCTCCGCCGCACCCTCGAATTCGACCTCCTTTTCGACCCGTGAAGTTGCGAACCATGAGTTCGTATGATGGTTTTAACTTTGCGGTACAAAATTTGACTACCGAACATGAACGCTAAAGCATTGAAGTTTTGCTACGATTTGGAAACCTCCCACGGATTGCCCTTTATCGACATGATTGAGGGTAATCTTAAGGGGATGTGTTTCCTTATTGACTCCGGAAGCACGGAGTGTGTTGTTTTCAAAGGATGTGTGGAGTCATTTCCAGAGAAATTCACTCAATTGGAAAACAAAGGAACCGTGTGGGGTGTGGGAGCAATCCCCTATGAGACGGGATATGTTATGGCCGATGTGGAGTTTTGCGGTAGACCCAACAAGGTGCCATTTCAAGTGATTGACGACACCACCGCCGAAAGACTCTATGCAGAAACAGGAATCACAATGCACGGAGTCCTGGGCACCAATTTTATGCAAGCTAACAATATGCTCATTGATTTTGTGAATCAAAGGGTGTTGGTGGCATCCGAAAGTTTCCGGGAAACGGAGTAACGGTCAGAAGCAAGTGCCGATACACTCCAATTTCATCTGTTTGTAGTGGCAGACAGGGCAAGGCACCATGTGTTCGTTGGGATGGATATTGATGTTGGGGCTATCGCAATACATGCAATGACGACGCAGACGTACCCTCTCACCTTTGTGGTTAAGAAAGCTGTCGATGTCGTCCTCGTCACGAATAGGTTCCACCCCTCGGTTGAACATGCCGTGGCAGTCATTGCAGGAGCAGATCAGGCAAGATTCCATACCGAAAGTTCCGGCTAATCCCTCTTCAGTGGACTGATAGCCACATTCTGGGCACGTATATTGAATCAAGAAACTCATAATTAGAAGGGTATAGGGTTATCTATGGATAATTGTAGATTGTCGACCAGCACTGCCAAAGCGGGATTGCGGCTTGTGAAAGCATCAAGCTGATTGTCTTTATTTCCAGTGCCTTTTATGTCCTCGATGGCCATGGAAAGGTAAATCTCCCAGTATTTGGCCAATGTTTCCCTTGACACGATGGGATAAGGATTGTCGGCGTAGTCTTGGCGGTATAACGCGTGTATGCGGTCTTGCAATGAGTAGTCCCATTTGCAGACCTTCTCGGCGAGGTCCCAGAGGCCAAGCGTGCGAATACTCTCATAACATCCCTTGATGTCCTGATTGTCAAACAAGGACATGCAGAAAACCTCACCGTCCATTGTATCGGAATAATCCGATGAAAGACATAACCCTTGACTGACGATAAAATCAATTAAATCCTGTCGGGCCTCGGTCTCGGATACTGGTCTATGATGTTTGGCCATCACCGTGTAATAGGAAAGATTGATACACCGTTCTTTGTCTATCGTCCAATTCTTATCCCCGGCCAGGCGCATTGCCAGCGACCAATAATCGGCGTCTATGTATCGGCTAAGCGCTTTTTCGTGACGACGCACAACCGAGAGTGGCATGTATTCAGTGACAAAGGAGGCTATTACTTGGGTGGATAGGTGATTCAAAGCGTATGCTTCGAGGCCGTCTTTCAATGCCTTGGCCTTTTCGTCTTGGTACTCTTTTATAATTCGGTTGAGGGTGTCCCAATAGCCGTGATGAAGTATAATGTACAGACGGATTACATCCTCTTTGCGTTCAGCTTGCAGGTAGGCGTTAAGTATCGCCAATTGGTCGTGCCAATCCACAGAGTCGAATCGGCGGTTGAGTTCTTTGCGCAAGGTATTTATCTTGGAGCTTCTAGCCGCAAGATAATCATCGATAATCTGTCGGATAGGCCGATTGATGGGGTATGGGAGTGTCATAGGTCAATCAGCCATTATTACCGCACCGGGGATTTCTTCCATTTTGCCGCCGCATTTGGGGCAACGGCCATCAATGGGATTCCATGTGCGCGTGACACGCTTGCCGCAGATTGGGCAGTCGACCCAATACATGTGGTCATGCATTAGCGCATCAACAATCTCCTTGCAGTGGTCGCAGTAGAAATCCACGACCAGCCCAGCCATGATGCCATCGAAGCCAGCTGGACTGCCCTCATGCTCATACCCGCATTGGGTGCATCGGTAAGTAAAATACGTAGCCATAGAAGTTACTTAACCTTTGATAAATCAATCTTCCCCACTACTTTTACTCCAGGTATTGAAGGCAATTTCTGTTCAGGAAGACTCATAGCGTAATTATACAAGGCCGGGATTTCGGCATAATGATCATTCACAGCATCGACAAACTCTGCAAATCTCCCCAACATCATTATTTGGTAGTGAGTGGGGCGAGCCGTCACGCGGTTCAATGTCTCTTGTTCATACTGATTATCAATGCCCCCGCGGTGGTTTTTGCAGCGGATTCGATACAAATCGGTAAATAGGTTTCGGGTTGTGATAAAAGCCTCGTAATCAACATTTGTCATTTTGGCTCCGTAACCAATAAGATATAAGATAGCACTGTATTTGTCGATTGCCGGGAGGTTGCTTAGTGGACGTTGGGAGTTCTCCACCATCTTGGTCGGATAGTACAATAACTTGCACAAAGGATATAGGCTGTTTTTGGGGGTGCGGTCGTAGTTTCTGCCATCGGTGTATGTGTGATAAGGCAAAAGCCGTGGAAGGATGTCATTCAACTTGGAATCTGATCCCAGTCGATTGATGATACATTCGTATTGCTGATAAAGCGCCAAGCAGAATTCTTCGAGATTCCCGCGGCGTCTCCAATGCTCCATCTTCACATAATCCTTTATAAGCTGGGGTGCTATGCTGGGTATACAGAAGTTATTATAGAAGGATGCCGCTTCTTCATTGGCCAGACGTTCTATGCAGTATTCATAGATGGCTTCAATTTGCTGGTGGTCAGTGCCAACGTTACTCTGAGATGAGAACCGTCGGCTTAGAGGTTCGCTAAAGTCCTCTCGAGCTGTAGGATCTTTCAGCAACGAGTCAATCAGACGCAACAATGCGGTGAGCTGTTCTTTTCTATTGGCCATATCCGGTTAGTGTATTAAGGTCAAAGCCACTTTCATAAAAGCGGTTAAGAAGTTGGTAGTGGGGGGCATCCGTTGTATTTTCCGCTAAGGGACGATGCAACATATAAAATTTTCTGTTGCCTTGTATACAATAGGAGATGCGTAGGAGTCCTCTATCGAACTCATTGATATGGGAGCTAAGTTTAATCCATTGTATTTTATCACCACGTTTGAAAAAGGCTTTGAATCCTTGAGGCTCGGGTGAAACTTCAATGACGCTTTGATGAAGTGCTTCAAATTCAGGAATTGTGAATGTTTCCAAGAAGTTTAACGGATTCTCACCAATGGTGTTGATTTTTTTCGACTGCTCTGCTAAAAATTTTTGAAACTGTGCATTCAAGCGTTGATACACGTTGTCTTGTTCGCCTCTCACCATTTTGAGGTATAATAACTTGCCGCTTAACACATTCTGCAAGTCGGGCTGTCCTTTCTTCACATGGCCTTTTTCGGCTTTGTAACGAGGATAGAAACGAGTATATGCCACACTGTAGCCATAACGTTCCCAGATATAAAGAAGCTGACGCATCTCTCGAGTGTATCTACGCGTGACATTTAGCTTCTTGTTCACTATCAAGCCTGTAACTTCCTGTCGTTGGCCACGCGTTTGCAGTCTTGTCTTTTTCTCGTTGACGGTGAATCCTTGGTCCTTTATTATCCGTCTCAACTCTTGCATAAACTCACCTTCCTTAGCGTAAACATGGTGCATGCTGCTGAATGTGATGTCATCGGCATAACGGGTGTATTGTAATCCAAAACGACGTGCCAAGCCCTCAAGCCTGCGATCGAGTGTATCGCAAATGGCGTTGGTGAGCAAGGGTGAGGTTGGTGCGCCCTGGGGCAATTCATATTTAGGTTGTCCACCGTCCGTAACAGTCTTCATACAACAAATTCCAGCCACAACATTGGCTATTTCAACAGGGAAATTGAATGGCGAAAGTTGTATCCTTTTCCAGATGCGGGCCTGTGAGATGGAGGGAAAGAAGTCTTGAAGATCAAGGTTCAAAACATAGTTTTTGCCGATATGAGCGTTACCGTTAGTCGTAACACTTCTACCAACCGCAAAACCCATAGCATAAGAAGATGGGACGTAAATTGCTGTAAGAAGCAGGTTAAGCCACGACTGGATATTCTTCAAGCCTTTATTGGGTATGCTAATGCAACGGAACCCGCCCATTTTTTTGGGAATCTTACACCTGCAGTATCTATTTTTGTATCTGTTAGGATTGCAGTAATAATTCAACTGACGCATAGCGATTGGATAGGCTTTGTTGCCTATCTCCGAGGACTTGATGTCGTTTAACAGTGACAGCAAATCCTCTTTCGTGCGCATCGCCAGCGCTCTCTGTTGTATTATTAGTCGATCCATATCATATCAAGTCGTTGGAACCCCAAGGGAGCCTTTCTTCGTATATGCCCTCCCTATTACAAGTCTACTCATCCCACGGTATAGGGACTGAGTAACGCATATCCAGGGAAAGAGTAACTAGCAAATAACAATACTGACATTGTTTATCCGGCCGAAACCGGACATCTGTCAAATACGACAGACGATTTTCAAATGCCTTTCCCTTGGGGTTCTTTCGACTATGTTTCATTTTTCAGTCAGTCGATGTTCCAATAGGCTTCGGGGTCGCCATCGAAGGCGTCGTCGATCACGTCGTCGCTGTAGCCCTCGACATCCTGAGCGTAGGAGCCGGCGTATTCCCCATAGTGAGAGCCATATGGCTCGTCCCAAAGGCCTTCAACCTCGTCGCCTGAAATCTGAGGATGGGTATTGGGGCCTTTGCCTATTATCTGCTCCGCAACAAAATCAAACTTCTCCTGGCCGCGCTCGCTTTCAACAATCGCTGTGGGCCAGTCCTTCTGATAGAAGTTCCAGATGTTGGAATATACGCAAGGCAAAACCTCCTTGCCCTTGTCGTTAATGATGCCGTATTTGTTGTCGGCAGTCTTTACCTTGGCATGATTGCGGGTGAATCCCCATATATAGGCGTATTTGCCGAATAGGACAATTTCATTGCCGTCCAGATCAATTACGCCATGTCCCTTTTGGGGATGCTCCACCACGTATACCTGGCTTGATTTATACGGTGGAACAATTCCCTTGTACTCCTTTGGAATAAGGAACCGGCCTCTTGTGTCGATCAACCCATAGCGGGCGTTGCAATAAATGCGTGGCTCCCCGTTAGTTTGTTCGTAGTTGCGATACATGTATTGACCTATGCGAATCAAATCTTTCGAAGAGCGAGCGGTGTCCAGGATCACATCATATTGGGCAGTAGCCACAATCTTGCCATCCCGGGTCATTAACCCATACTTGCCGTTCTGGGTATACGGAATCAAATATCGATGGTCGTTGGCCAACTGATACTGACTCTCGGGAACGCATATCATTCGTTCCGAGAGCAGCCCCTTGGCTGTAGTCATTGAAATCTTGATTTCTTGGGCCATATCGTTTTCTGAATTTCGACGCAAAGTTAATGTGAGGGCGCGAACGGAACGTTCGTGATTTCGGAATATTTTGCGGCCATCGACTGGATGCGGGCGGAAATCTCCTGTTGGAGTTGCCCAGGGGTTAGCACCACGAGTTCGGGACCAAAGGAACAAAGCTCGCACACCAGTTCATAATTGGGTCGCACAGTGATTGTGAAGAACGCTCCACCCTTCAGCATCGGGTATCGTTCCCTGAATTTTGTATCATCGTGAGCGTGATGACGTTGGGATTCGTGAATGGGCTTTGTCAGCACATAATCTTTTGACCGGTCACTTACCCAAAACAGCACCTCTTGCTCTGGAACATCCTCATAAAAGGTTACTCCAACTATCTCCTGATAGCGCTCGGCAATGTCGCCGTCATATTTTACAAAAGGAACGCCCGGGGTGTACTCAATATACCCCAGTTCGGGATAAAAAAGTGGCATAATTATTTGATAATGTGGGGA
>CAZLSW010000092.1:0-11095 GCA_964562375.1 uncultured Muribaculaceae bacterium
TAACCACGCTCAAATGCCACCTGGTGAATAGTATTTATCCCGAACTGGGGTAAGTAGGATGTCCCGCCGTGCCGGCGGGACAGTTTTCTCTGTCGGGCCGACACGCCCCGACATCCTACTTAACATGGCCGGCCCTAAAATCTACATGGAGATGGAGTAGGGGATGGGGCGGGAGAGGGTGGAGGTGTAGAAGCGGCCGAAGGAGTCGGTGACGCGCACGGTCACGGGGGTGTCGGCCGTGGTGGCTTGCGCCGAGAACATGTGGTTGGTTTTGTTGGTGGCGAAGCTCGAGGTGAGCGTGCCGGCAGCCTTGTAGCGAGCCACGTCGTAGGCGAGCGTGTGGAGGGGATCCTCGTTGCATATACGCTTCACGGTCAATGGGGTGTCGCCCTCGAGAATCTCAACGGTCCAGTCGGTGTCGTAGTTGAACACGTTGACGTAGATCAAGTTGTCGCCGATTGTGGCGTAGTTGACGCGCGAGGGGTAGGCGGCCATGAGTGCCAACACGTCGGCGTCAGATTTATACGCCTCCTTGACGGTGTTCATGTCGTAGACGCGCATCTGAGGGTCGGAGTCGTCCTCGATAGAGTGGTACATCCAAGAGAGGTCGCGGCCCGAGGCGGTATAGGTGGCGAAACCGCCAGGAGAGCCGTCCTTGCAGATGTGACGGTCGGTCAATTTGCCGGTCCACCACCAGGTGGCGCAGATTGCGGCCACGTTGTTCTCGTGGAGGTTGGGCCACTTTTCGGGATGAGCGTGGTAATTATAATGGGTGTGGCCGGTGAGGATATGTGCCTCGGCGTAGGGCGCGAGCACCTTGGCCAACGCGTCGGAGGTGGATGAGGTCAAAGCAGCCGATACGCGGAACTGTCCGTCGGTCGACAGCGCCCAGTTTTGGATATGGGCCATGACGACGATGGGGGTGTTCAAGTCGGTGACAGCGGCGAGATCCTGTCGTAGCCATTCCAGCTGCTCGTTGGTGTAGTACTGGCCGTAGTCGCGGGATCCGGCGATACCCTCGCCATAGTCGGTGCCGGCCACGGCGGTGTTGGTGTACACAATGTCGTCGAGCACGATGTAGTGGATCTTGCCCAGGTTGAATGAGTAATAGGTGGGGGCGATGTACTCGCGGAACTTGCCCGAGGCCAGGTGGTCGGTGTCGTTGCCCGGCTCCACAGAGGGGTCGTTGTCGTGGTTGCCGATGACGGGGAAGAGCATCAGCGGATAGGAGTTGGTGGTCATGGTCTCGACAAATTCGGGCAGCCCGTAGGACTTGGATGTCCAGTACTGGTCCCAAGTCAAGTCGCCGAGGATGGTGGAGTAGACCTTGGTGTCGCTGTTGGCTTGGGCGAATGCCTTGACGCGCTTGACAAAACCGTTCTTGAACTGCTTCAGGTCGTTGTTGCGGTTGGCAAGGTGGGAGTCGGCACCCACGAGCATGATATGGTCGTCGTTGTCGACCCGGGTAAGGCGGAAATCGTGGGTTTCGGCCACCGAGGTGTCGTCGCTTTCGAGCTGGGAGTAGATTTTCACTTGCCAGCCATTTTCCTCGGTCTCAGGCTCGTAGCCCGAGGGTAGGGTGTAGAATACGTATCCCATGCGTTTGTTGGATTGCAGGGAGTATCGGCCGTCGCTGCCCGTTGTGGCCACGGCGAAACCGTCGGACACCATCACGCCTGCCACCGGCTCGCCCTCGCAAGTGATTGTGCCAGTGATGTTTGCCGAGGGATAGATGACATCCTCGATGGTCATTTCAAACAAAGGCAACGCACCGTGCCACTCCGTGAGGTTGCCGCGCATGCCGTCCAATCGACCCGTGGAGGAGGACAGCGAGCCGTAAAGCACGCGGTCGCCGGCGGTAAGGGCCTCACGGGTGGTGATGGTCAACTTATTGGCGTCCAGAGCGATATCGGTGATGTTGAGTCGGCGTAGATTCTCGCCCTCGCCACGTAAAATCGACAGACCGTAATCGGGAGCCTTCACCACCGTAAGAGTGTCTATTCCAAGGTGGTAACCGGTATTAAAAGTGAGTGTCACCTGATAGTCGGATGCCGAAATTGTCTTGGGAAGAATAGGCAGCATAGGGGAAGGCGCATAGGCTTGGGCGCCAGCACATTCCGCTGTGATCGTAGCACTCGAGGAGACGTTGGGAGTGAGCATATTTGGCTCATAATCCGATACATACATAGGCATTGGATTCAAAACGAAGTGTGCCGATTGGTCGCAAAGCTCGAGCTGCGCCATGGCGATACCCATGGGAGGCTCCGGGAGGCTGAAATTGGCGGCGAGCCAGCCTGGAGTGGCTATTTGATTGATAACCCACTGTTTCCCAGTTGCTTGCTGAGCCTCGGTCATCAGCTCCTTGTATCGCTCGGGGGTAAGGCGCAAAGCGTCGTAGGTGCCACCAAAATAGTAATAGGCGTCGTAATCTCCTTCAGGGATAGTCAATTGGTCGATTGCGGCTCCTTCTTGGCAGAAGAAAACAATCTCGCCACCATTTATATCGCTGGGCCAGTGGAGGTTGCGGCCGCTTTCATCGCCGATAACGGCCACCTTGGCCATTGCGCTGACGGCCATCATTGTAGCCGTGGCGAATAGTATATGCTTGAGTTTCATTGTGTTAACGGATGATAAGTTTGTGTACTGTAATGTTGCCGTTCTCGCTTACGACACGCAGCAGGTAGATGCCTGGGGTGAATCGCGATGCGTCGATTTCGTTGGCAGAGGTGACGATTTGGGATACGCCCGAGAGCGACACGAGTGCAGCCTGTCGCACATCGCCAACGATGTGTATCATGTGTGCCGCGGCGTCGTACCAGGCTGTTACCGCGCTTTGAGTCACGTCCTCCACAAGGTCGTCTATGCCCGAGTGACCGGCCAATTCGCTCATGCCGATGGATGGCGGGGTGGGGCGTTCGCGTCCCGCGAAGTCGGCCGCAGGCACCACGTTAACGCCGTCCAACTCATAGCTTGGCGTGCCAGCGTGGTAGGCGATGCCCTCTTCGTTGAGGTAGGTCTCGCCGTTGCTGGTCATGGGGTAGTCGTCGCACTCTTGAGCGTAGCGGAAACTGAACACATCTCGCTTATCCCATGTGGAAATCAGCGTGTTGTCCAATCCCTCGAGGTCGTTGGCCATGATGTTGTGGGAGCCGTGGACGTCGCATTTCTCGTTGGTGATGCTGGTGTCGCCTTTTGTCAACACGATATTGTTGACCAGGCAAACCTGTGGCGGATAGGCGGTTACGCTGTTTGAGAGATCAATGAGCGAGCCTTCGTACACGCGGTACATTGTGTTGTTGGCCAGCGTGATGTGCCCACCTCCGCGACGTGCCGAGTTGTTGACTGAAATATAGGGTGCCTGGGAGGCGGGTACGGTGTAGTAGAATTGTGGGTAGAAAGCTGAGTTGGTGATCTCGACCACCGGCGCCGCGCCCTCGACATGGATAAAGGAGGTGCCACGAGTGTTGTTGGCTAATTCGTTGAACGTGCACGCGTTGACCTTCAACGAGCCTTGCGCCGACGCGGCGTAAATCTGCTCGTTGGTGCTGTCGCTGCCGAGATAGTAACCCATTTTGCACTTTTCCATCGTCACCGTGCCGGCACCGTGGTAGAGGAACGCGCCCTTGGCCGAACCGCAGGATTCCCACCAGCAACCGATAAGATTCAGGTCGACATTGGGTGCGTTGCAGTAGATAGCTCCACCCTCCTGGCTCGCGAGGCAACTGTCAAAATTGACCGACACCAAAGCGATTGAGGCCGATGTGCGCTCGCCGTTTTCGCCAATCAGCAAGCCAGCACCGCGGGTGGTCCATTTCGAGGAGCGGAGCTGTAGGTTTTCTAATCTTAGCGTGTGACCGTCGACTGAGGGGTTGATGATGAAGGCACTGAAAGCGCCGTCGCAGCTGATTTCAGGCTTCATGTAGGTGGATCCTTGTTTGATGGTTATCGACTTGTCGCTCAGGTCGATGGGCTCGGTGAGGGTGACATAGTTGACGTCGATGAGGATTTCGTCGCCTGAGAGGGCTGAAGCTACCACTTGGCGGAGGGAGCCCTCGCCGTCGTTGTCACCGATGGTGACGTGTAGGGTGCGCTCGGCGGGTCGCGGGTTCTCAGCGTCGTAGATGGGGACGAGCGTCACCTCGTCGACCGTCCAAGGCATGTTGGCCGAAAGGTTGAACTGCAAGTTGGTTGTTTTGGATAGATTGGCGGGCACCTCGAGCATGCGCCACGCACCGCCGGGGAGAGACACTTCACTGGTGCCGCAGTCGCTCTGGACTGTGATTTTGGTGGCCTGGTCGGCTCGAGCCGCGAATTGCAAGGTGTTCTTTAACGAACTGACTTCCAGCGACTCGCTCGTCAGGGTTTCGCCAGCAGCGAGGGTTACGGCCGAGTCGTGGACGTGCAGGCCCGCGGCTTGGACAGAAGTGGAAGAAGATGTCCAAGCCTCGAGGGAGGGCGACCACAGCTCCATGGCTCCGTTGACGATGTTGGAGCGGTTGTCAACCACCCCGGCGAATGGGTGCATGATCAATATGCGGTGGAAATCTTGGGTGACCACGGGGCCGTCTTGATTGACCATCGGCTCGATTGAGAAAGTTACCGACGAGAGCGCGGCATCAGGCGTCGCGGTGAGGTCGAGAGCCAATTCTACGGGTGTCCAGCGCCCAGGAGTGAGAGCCGTTGCCGAACCGTCGGTGGCCACTGAAATAGAGCCGAGCGAGGCTCCGTCGCTACCGGTGGCGCGCAGGGTGAGGCAGCCGCCTTGGTCCTCCATCTTCACCCATGCCGAGAAGCGATATTGGTGAGGCGTGAGGCCGATGACCGTTTGGGAATAAGAGCACGTTGGTGATTCAGTGGCTGAGAGATAGCGCACGTTGGCCACCATTACCGAGTCGGCTAATTGGTGACCGGTTTCGCGGTCAACCGATCCGATTGCCGGTCGTTCGATTGTTGTAATCCAGGTGTTGTTGGCCAAGGCCGGGACGCCGTAGGTGGGGGCTTGACGCAGCCATGGGTCGGCGAGGAGGTTTTCCTCTAGGGTCGCATAGGCCGTCAGTGAGGCCGACGCGAGAGTAAAGGCGAGCAGAAATCGCGTGTTCATGGTAGGTTAAATGTTGGGTAGATAGTTGCTTTGAGCGCGAAGGTAAGCAAAATCCTGTAAATACGCAAAAACAGCAGAAAAGGTGAAAATGACATATTTCTTAGCTAATCGGGGATGTACTTTTGCTGGAAAAAAACTATGAAACATTTCACACTTAATGAGTTGACCCGAAGCGCTACGGCGGAGCGCTTGGGCATCGACAACACTCCCGACGCCACTCATGTGGCCAATCTCACCCGTTTGGTCGACAGGGTGTTGGATCCGGCCCGTGAGGCGTTTGGAGCGCCGATTTACGTAAACAGTGGGTATCGTTGCCCCGAGTTGAACCGCGCTGTGGGAGGCGCTGTCCGCAGCTATCACTTGCAAGGGCGTGCTGCCGACCTCAACACGCGATCCCGGGGCGGCAACCTTAAGCTCTATCGTATTTTGACAACGCTCCCTCATAAGGAACTGCTGTGGGAAAACAACGGCACCTGGATACACGTGGCCCTGTAGACCTCAGAGCCGCAACGCGGCTGAGTTGCGGGTGGGATGTAAAAATCAGGTGACGTTTACCAAAACTCGCAACTTTTTCGTAAATTCGCGCTTTAAATGTACCACTTATGAACATTTCCTATAATTGGCTTAAACAATACGTCGATTTCGACCTCACGCCCGACGAGCTCGCGGCCGCCCTTACCTCTATCGGCCTCGAGACTGGCTCGGTAGAAGAGGTAGAGGCTATCCGCGGCGGTCTGCGCGGCATCGTAATCGGCAAGGTCCTCACCTGCGAGGAGCACCCCAATAGCGACCACCTGCACATCACCACCGTTGACCTCGGTGACGGCCAGCCTACCCAGATCGTGTGCGGCGCACCCAACGTGGCCGCCGGCCAGACTGTCGTTGTGGCCACCGTTGGCACTACCCTCTACGACGGCGACAAGGAGTTCCAGATCAAGCGCTCCAAGATACGCGGCGTCGAGTCGTTGGGCATGATTTGCGCTGAGGACGAGATAGGCGTGGGCACCTCCCACGACGGCATCATAGTACTGAAAGAAGAGGTTGCTCCGGGCACACCGGCCGCAAAATATTACAACCTGACGAGCGACTACGTGCTTGAAGTGGACATCACCCCCAACCGCATCGACGCCGCCTCCCACTACGGCGTGGCTCGCGACCTGAGCGCCTACCTCGATATCCACGCCAACGGCGGCAACCTCCATCGCCCCTCAGTAGAAGAGTACCACAAGGATACCGACCAGGGCGCCATCGCGGTTGAAGTGGTCAATCCCGAGGCTTGCACCCGCTATTCGGGTGTAACCATCCGTGGCGTAAAGGTGCAGGAGAGCCCCCAGTGGTTGAAGGATCGCCTCTCGGTTATAGGAATGCATCCTATTAATAATGTGGTGGATATCACCAACTATATTCTCCACGGTTTTGGGCAGCCGATGCACTGCTTCGACCTTAACACGATCAAGGGCGACCAGGTGATCGTCAAAGCCGCCGTTGAGGGACAGCCCTTCATCACCCTCGACGGCGTGGAGCGCAAACTCTCGGAGCGCGACCTGATGATATGCAATCAGCAAGAGCCGATGTGTATCGCCGGTGTGTTCGGCGGCCTGGACTCGGGTGTAACCGAGGCTACCACCGATATTTTCCTCGAGAGCGCGTGCTTCAACCCCACTTGGGTGCGCAAAACGGCTCGCCGTCACGGCTTGTCGACCGACGCTTCCTTCCGCTTTGAGCGTGGCGTCGACCCCAACGGCACCATTTATCCCCTGAAATTGGCCGCCTTGCTTGTAAAGGAGCTGGGAGGCGGCGAGATTTGCGGCGACATCGTTGACATCTACCCCAACAAGGTGGAGCCGTTCAAGGTCGACTTCGAGTTCCCCCGATTCAACTCACTGATGGGCCAGGAGATTCCCCGCGACACCGTCGAGAAAATTCTCCACAGCCTTGAAATCGAGATTGCCGGCACCACTGAGGAAGGCCTCGACTTGCGTGTGCCTACCTACCGCGTCGACGTGCAGCGCCCTTGCGACGTGGCCGAGGATGTGCTCCGTATCTACGGCTACAACAACATCGAGATGCCACATTCGGTGAAATCTTCGCTGTCGTTCAAAACCGTCACCGACGCCTCCGACGACCTGCGCCGTCTTATCGCCGAGCAGCTCACCGGCGCGGGTTTCAATGAGATTCTCAACAACTCGCTCACGGCCGAAGGCTACTACGCCGAGCTCACCACCTTCCCCGCCGACCATTGCGTGAAGCTGCTCAATCCCCTGAGTACCGACCTTAACGTGATGCGCCAAACCCTCCTCTTCGGTGGCCTGGAATCGCTCGCCCACAATATAAACCGACGCAACCCCGACCTTGCCCTTTACGAGACCGGCAACGTATATTTCCTCAACCCCGAGGCCCAATCCACCGCCGAGCAGCCCCTGGCTCCCTACAGCGAGGGCGCGCGCTTGGGACTGTGGCTCACGGGCAACATCCAGCGCGGCAACTGGGCCGTGGCATCCCGCGAGGCCACTATTTATGACCTCAAGGGGCACGTGGCCAACATTATCGCGCGCCTGGGCATCTCACCCCGCGAGATTGAGCTGAAAGCCGAGGCTCCCGCCGACATCTACTCGGCTGGAATCACTATCGCCACCCGCTCGGGAAAGGTGCTGGGCACTATGGGTCTCGTGGCACCGGCGTTGTTGAAGAAGGCCGATATCAAGCAACCCGTAATGGCCGCAGAGCTCGACTGGGACGCCCTTGTGAAACTCGCTCTGAAGAAAACCGTGACTTTCGCACCGCTGCCCAAGACGCAGCCGGTGGTGCGCGACCTCGCGTTGCTGCTCGACAAGAACGTGACCATGGAGCAGGTGGAAGCCGCCGTGCGAGAGGCCGAGCGCAAGTTGCTTAAGAGTGTCGAGCTATTCGACGTCTACGAAGGCAAAAACCTCCCCGAAGGCAAAAAATCCTACGCCATCACCATGTCGCTTCAGGACGATGAGAAGACCCTCAACGACCGCCAAATCGACGCCGTAATGGCCAAGATTATCGCCAATCTCCAGAAACGCCTCGCCGCCGAGCTGCGATAGAAATTGAAAACTAAAAACTAAAAACTAAATACATGGGAAGAGCTTTTGAATACCGCAAAGCCAGAAAACTCAAACGCTGGGGCAACATGTCCCGCACATTTACCCGCATAGGTAAAGAAATCACCATCGCCGCCAAGGCCGGAGGCCCCGATCCCTCCACCAATCCCCGCTTGCGCGCGCTGATGCAGAACGCCAAGGCCGCCAACATGCCCAAGGACACCGTTGAGCGCGCCATCAAGAAAGCCACCGACAAGGACGCCGGCGACTACAAGGAGATCACCTACGAGGGATACGGCCCCTTCGGTATCGCCATCGTCGTCGAGGCCGCTACCGACAACAACACCCGCACCGTCGCCAACGTGCGTTCCTACTTCACCAAGCACGGCGGTTCGCTCGGTACCCAGGGCTCGCTCGCGTTCCTCTTCGACCGCAAGAGCGTCTTCAAAATCAAGCCCAAGGACGGCATCTCGATCGACGACCTCGAGCTGGAGCTGATCGACTTCGGTTGCGACGACTTCGACATCGACGAGGAAGAGATCGTGATCTACGGTCCCTACGAGGAGTATTCCCACATCCAGAAATACCTGGAGGACAACGGCTATGAGATCGTGTCGTCCGAGTTTGAGCGCATCCCCACGGGCGAACTCAAAGAGGTAACCCCCGAGCAGCGCGCCACCATCGACAAGCTGCTCGAGAAATTTGAGGACGACGAGGATGTGCAGAACGTCTTCCACAACATGAAGGAAGACGACTCCGACGACGAGGAATAACCTCCCGCTAGAAATCCTTAGACACTCATCACCATATCACTCACGCGGAAAGTATCGAAAAAAATCGATATAATCCGCGTGAGTTTGTTATAACCGGGGCTGTGATTTTCGTTAACACGCGATTAACACTTGTTAATCAGCATTTTATTGTATCTCGAAAATATGTTGTAAAACATGTTTTTGAACAAGCTTTTATCTTTCAACGTTTTACGGCCTGAAATTTAACATACGCATAACTATTTCACAATCTTTATCTTGCGAAAATTTGGGGGTGTCGAAAAAAATGCCTACATTTGAGCAACCTCTGAAGAAAGAGTGAACAAAAGCTAAAAAACAATCAATGGAGCAAACCTTAGTCATTATCAAGCCCTCGGGCCTCGAACGCGCCCTCACAGGACAAATCATCAGCCGTTTCCAATCCAAAGGCCTTATCATCTCAGGCCTTAAGATGATGCAGCTCGACGAGAAAATCCTGCGCGAGCACTACGCCCACCTGGTCGACAAACCTTTCTTCCCCTCCCTCCTCGCTTCGATGATGGCATCCCCCGTGATCGTTATGGCCCTCAAGGGCGTCGACGCTGTTGCCGTCGTGCGCGCAATGACCGGTGCCACCAACGGCCGCAAAGCTGCTCCCGGCACTATCCGCGGCGACTTCTCGATGTCAGGCCAGGAAAACATTATCCACGCCTCCGACTCCCCCGAGAACGCCCAGATCGAGCTTAACCGTTTCTTCCGCGCAGGCGAAATCTTCGATTACAAGCCTGCAAACATCGGCTTCGTTTACTCCCCCGACGAGCGCAACCAATAACACCACTGAAAACTACCGTCTCAATCTCCAAAAATGACTGTATTTAACCCTTCTAAAATAGCCCTCAGCATCCTCTTGGCAGGCCTCACCTTCGTGGGCGCCTCGGCTCAATTCAAGCTCCCTGGAGCTCACACCGCCGAGCACCGCACCCTCATCGCCTCCCAAGAAAAAATCGGTACCGAAATCCAAAACACCACCACCCAGGAATTCCTTGACAAACTCTTCGCCGAAGAGGAGGAGCCCGAGATGGACATCTACACCGAAGGATGGGAGAGCCAAAGCGTCAACTGCTACCGCGGTGTCGCCGTGCCCCAGCAGCGCGTCCTCGACGTGAGCAACTTCGCCATGCCCTGCAACGGCTACGTCACCTCACCCTACGGCTATCGTCCCCGATTCAAGCGCATGCACAAGGGTATCGACCTGAAAGCTACCACCGGCGACACCATCTACGCCGCTTTCGACGGCAAGGTGCGTCTGGCAAAATACGAGCGCAAAGGCTACGGATACTACCTCGTGCTCCGTCACCCCAACGAGCTCGAAACCGTATACGGTCACCTCTCCAAATTCCTCGTTAAGCCCGACCAAGTAGTGAAGGCCGGCCAGCCCATCGCCCTCGCCGGCAACACTGGCCGCTCATTCGGCGCCCACCTCCACTTCGAGACCCGCTTCATGGGCTACGCCATCAACCCGGCCGCTATCTTCGACTTCGCCAACCAGACGACCCACACCGACTCCTACACGTTCAATAAGAACACCTACCAGGAGGCACGCAACTTCGATCCCGAGGCCAACAACGAGTACGCCGCCAAATACAAAGCTCAGCGGGCTGCCCAGACTTCCGCCTCCAAGGCCACCAAAGCCGCCAAGAAATCCTCCGGCACACGCACCCACAAGGTGAAGAAAGGCGAGACCCTCGCCAAAATCGCCGGCCGCAACGGCATGACCATCAAAGAGCTGTGCGCCCTCAACGGCCTCAAAACCTCATCCAAGCTCCGCGTGGGCCAAACGCTCAAATTGAAATAAGCGTTTAGCATTTAGCGTTTAACATTTAGCGTTTAACATTTAGCGTTTAGCATTTAGCATTTAGCGTTTAGCATTTAGCGTTTAGCGTTTAGCATTTAGCAAATAAAACAATAGCTTCATACACCTCTCCCAATACCCCAAAGCGGCTCGCCCCCCGGCGAGCCGCTTCATTCTCTAAAAAGGTAATTAGGTAATTAGTGAGTAGCGACCGCATCGTAACCATCCGAAATATGACGTCTTGTGCGTAACTAAAAAAATCCCTAGCCATCAGGCCTGGGATTTCTTGTAGTTGTGGGGGAGGAGTGCGATCAACTCTTCTTCC
>CAZLSW010000093.1:0-10716 GCA_964562375.1 uncultured Muribaculaceae bacterium
ACCTCCAGTTGAGACTTGATTTTGCCTGTTAACATATTTTAAGAGACACTAATGGCTTAAACTAATTTTATAGTTAATATGCGTTAAAGTTAATGGCGAGCGCTTGCAAACTACAAAATTCGTTGTATCTTTGCCGCAGAAACTAAAAAGATAGTTATGGAAAATCAAAAAGACAAAGAGCTACTGACTTCTAAGGATAAGGCGAAACTGACTCCCAAAGAGGAGGAGGTGATGCGTATGCTGTGGGAGCACGGGCCGATACAAGTGAGCAAGATGCTGGAATTGTACCCCGATCCCAAGCCGCACTTCAACACCGTGTCGACCTTCGTGCGGCGTCTGGAGGCGAAGGGCTGGGTTAGCCACGAGGAGAAGGAGGGCTCGTTCCACTACTTCGCTGTTGCTCGGAAGGAGGATTTCCGCAGCCGCAGTCTCTGGAATTTCGTGAAGAACTATTTTGGGGGCAGCTACTACGGGGCCGTGTCGGCTCTCGTGGAGGAAGAGAAAATCACGGCTGACGAGTTGAAGGGACTGCTCGACCTGATCGAGCGCAAAGCGAGGGAAAATGGGTGAGTTGTTAGCATACTCGATAGTCAGCGGCGTGCTACTGCTCGCGATGTTCCTCGCCTATCGACTGACACTTGCCCGCGAGAACCAGCATGGCTACAACCGTGGCGTGCTGTTGGGAATCTACGTCGTGGCCTTCGTTACGGTACCGCTGATGGCGTTGGCGCAGAAGTTGACGGCTCCCGAAGCGTCGCCGACGGCGATGGTGGATAGCTTTGATATTGTCGGCACCGTCATCACTCCTATGTACAGGCCCGTGTGGGGCACCGTGCTCGTGTGGGTCTACATTGCCGGAATGGCCGTTGTGTTAGGCAAGACGCTGATCACGTGGTTTCGCCTCATAAGCATCGTCCACAAAGGTGAGACGATTCGCAAAGATGGCTATATCATTGTTCTGACTGACGACCAGCGATTTGCTCCTTTCAGCTGGATGCACTATGTGGTTGTGAGTCGCGACGGATGCGAGGGCGCTATCCTTGATCACGAGCTGAAGCATATCGCCTCTCACCACTGGGTCGACCTGCTCGTGGCCCAGGCCGTGTGTGTGGTCAATTGGTTCAACCCCGCTGCGTGGCTCATGCGCGAGGAGCTGATGCTCGTCCATGAGTATCAGGCCGACATGGCCGTGATCGATAGCGGCCACTCGCCCCGCGAATATCAACTTTTGTTAGTGAAAAAGGCTGTTGGCGCCAGATTCCCGTCCTTAGCCAACAGCCTGAACCATAGTAAACTTAAAAAACGTATCACTATGATGTACAAATCTCCATGTGGCGCGGGACGCCGTTGGCGCGCCCTCGCGCTTGTGCCGGCCTTAGCGCTGGCCCTCGGCCTCGTGGCCGTCCCCACGGTTCGTGCCGCCGTGCGGGCAATCAGCGCCAGCTCGCTGGCCGTCGACAAAGGTACGGAAATTTCCGCTCCTGAGCAACAGTCCAAAAGAGTCGCGTCTCCCGACAAGGCTTCGCAGACTCTTGTGAACGAAGCAGAGGTGATGCCTCAGTTCCCTGGTGGCCAGCAGGCGATGTTTCAAGCGTTGAAGGATAACGTAGAGTTCCCCGACCCGGAGCAGCTGCGCGACTGGAAGGCTGACGCCGACGGCCTCACCGTGGTAGGCTTCACCGTGTATGCCGACGGCTCGACTGGCGACTTCCACTGCATCAAGTCGTGCGGCTACGGCGACCTCGACCAAGCCGCCATCGACGGCGTGAGAAAGGCCGTGTCGGTCAAGTGGACGCCCGGCACATCAGGCGGCAAGCCAGTGTCGGTGACCTACGCCCTGCCAGTCAAATTCAAACAAGAGTAACAGAAACAGCAATTCGTACTTCCCGAGGGGGCGCGGTCGCGAGACGGCGTCCCCATTTCCCACGGATACCACCAGCTGTCTATCGCAACGAGCCATGGTGGATGGGTGAGAAGGGTTCGAGGTAGAGGGATGTGAGTCGACGCATTTCACGCATCCCGCTCATTCCCAGCCATTTGCCCCGATAATCGGTACAATAGCGGTACGATTTTCCACCAGCAAGTGAGAAATCGACATTTTTATACCTCATTATCAACAGCTTGCAAAACCGGCTCCTTTGGCCTTCACGTCAAGACGCTACCCTCGACCCGACAAAGGTACAACAAATCTACCACACAATCAACCCCTTAGGGGACAAAAATTTTTCAGACTCCCCATCTCACTTGTTCCATCGGTACGAGAATCCACAAACTGTCGCAGATTTTGCGACAGTTGTGGCAAAATTTGTGACAACTGAGTGGGTGTCGCAAAAAATGCGACAGCCACATGCGTATTTTCTGCACATATGATAGCAACACGCAATTTTTGCGTGTTGCTAAAATCGAGTAATGTGCAAAATTTGCATATTACTCACTAAATGCCTAATTTTGTGGACGTATGAAAGATGTGATTCCAAATGATAAAACCCTTGCCATCTTCCAGAGCGCTGATGGCTCCCTCCAGCTCGATGTGAAGTTGGAGCGCGAAACAGTATGGTTAAGCCAACAGCAGATGGCCGACCTCTTTGACCGTGACCGAACCGTTATCAAACGCCACATTAACAACGCCATTAGCGAGGGAGAGGTAGATCCAGATGTGGTATGTGCAAAATTTGCACATACCACTCCGCATGGCGCAATCTCAGGGAAAACCCAAGTTCAAGAGGTAGAATATTACAACCTTGACGTGATCATCTCGGTGGGGTATCGCGTGAAGTCGCAACGGGGCGTGGAGTTCCGCCGCTGGGCTACACGTGTGCTCAAGGACTACATCGTCAAGGGCGTGGCCGTCAATGATGAACGGCTGAAGCGATTGGGGCAGATGGTGGAGATCATGCGCCGGGCCGAGAAGCAGCTCGACGCCAAGGAGGTGTTGGACGTGGTGGAGCGTTACAGCCAGGCACTCGACCTCCTCGACGACTACGACCACCAGTGCATGCCGCGACCCGAGGGCACCGGCGCCACTTACGTCATCACCTACGAGGAGTGTCGCGAGGTGATCGAGTCGATGCGCTTCGGCGCGGAGAGTTCGCTGTTCGGCAACGAGAAAGACGATTCTTTCCGCGGCTCCATTGGTGCGATCTACCAGACCGCCTTCGGCCAGGACGTGTACCCCACTTTGGAGGAAAAAGCCGCCAACCTCCTCTACTTCGTCACCAAGAACCACTCCTTCTCCGACGGCAACAAACGCATCGCCGCAGCCCTGTTCCTCTACTTCTTGGACAAGAACCACGCCCTGTTCCGCGCCGACGGCTCCAAGCGCATCGCCGACCACACCCTTGTGGCCCTCACCATCATGATTGCCGAGAGCCGCCCGCAGGAAAAAGAGATGATGGTCACCATCACCATGAACGCCATCGCCACCACCCCCAAGGACTAATCCCTGGCGACCCGCCACCTCATCGGCGCCTACAACACCTGACCCAACGGCTGCCTCTACTGCTACGCCAACCAGCATTACGAAATGCGCGGCCCCGACACCGGGCAGCTACGAGAAGTCACCGACTGGCGGCAGTTGCGCCGCGAGCACTGGATGCTCAAGATCAAGGACACAGCTACAGTGTGCAGCTGCTGGATGTGCCGCAACTACCTCTACGACCGCCCGGCCTACCGCCGCGACACTGCCCGCCTTCTCCCCGACCAGCTCGTCGACTCCCCAGCCGACTAAACTTTTATGACGCCCTAATCCCCTAAAACCCAACCCGCTTCTATTTTGCTCCCCTCGTAAATAAAGGGAGCAAAATGGCTTTATAAGAATACAGCAATCCAGCTTCCTGCGTATGGCAACACTGCGGGTATTCTATTCTCCTTTACCCTTGCCTTCCCTTTTGGAGGGATGGCAAAGCCAAACTCAGGTAAAACATCCTTCCACGAAAAAAGAAGCGTGAAAAGTTGTTCAAGTGCCAAATTCCCACTATCTTTGCTATCGTGTTGCGGGAGCAGAAGCCCGGAGGGGCGCACCCCGTGATACACCTTAAATATGCTACCTGATCGGAGCCATGATACTTGACAACAAAACTCGTCCGCAGGAGCGGACTGATATAAAAACAGTTTGGGATTATATCTCCCGTTATACTAAAGGCGGTACCCTTAACATCGTTACGGGGTACTTCACCATTTCAGCCCTCGGCCTTCTAAAGAAGTTTGAGAAGGAGCCGAAGATGTTTCGTCTCATTCTCGGCGAGATTGCCGACACCCAGGAGCTGCAAGACCATATCGTTGACATTCTCAGCGGTGACACCAGCATTAACAACGCTTTCAGCATTAACCAATTCGCCAAGGCCGCTATCGAGTTCTTGCAGCAGGAAAACGTCGACATCAAGCGCATCGACACCAACTTCTGCCACGCCAAAGCCTACATTTACGAAGACACTGATGACTACGACAACAGTTTCTTCGTAATGGGCAGCTCCAACTTCACAGAGAGTGGCCTCGGCATACGTCCCGGCGCGAATATTGAGATGAACATCGCCGCCAAGGGTAGCGACAGCACCAACTATACTAACCTGCTCACTTGGTTTAACGAAACCTGGAACAAGGTAGCACTCGACAAAATTGAGGTCACGGAGGACGAGCACAAGGTGCGCAAGCAGGTCAAGCAGTATTTTATCGACTGCATACAGAACCTTTACAAGGAGTACCAACCCGCCGACATCTACTATAAGATATTGTTCGAGCTGTTCTCGGCCGACATCGAGGCTTCGTTTCACGACTCTGCAAATAAGCAGATTGTGCGCCTCGAAGACTCCGTTGTTTGGGACACGCTCTTTGGCTACCAGCGCAAAGGCGTGCGCTCGCTCATCAATATGCTCAACAAGTACGACGGCGCAATTCTTGCAGATGCCGTCGGCCTCGGCAAGACCTTCTCGGCACTCGCCGTGATGAAATACTTCCAGAACGAGGGCTACGTTACCGTTGTCCTCTGCCCCAAGAAATTGGAGCAGAACTGGCTCCAGTACCGCTACAAGACCGGCTCTCGTTTCGAGAACGACCAGTTCGACTATGAGGTGCGTTTCCACACCGACCTTCAGGATGACCGCTTGGAGCGCTCCTATGATCAAGCCAAACTAAGTTGGCTAGTCACCCGCCCCAAGCTCCTGCTCGTCATAGACGAGAGCCACAACCTGCGCAACGACAAGTCAGGCCGATACAACTACCTGCTCGAACAAATCCTCAACGCCCGTAAGAACACCGACATCAAAGTGTTGGAGTTGTCGGCTACTCCTATCAACACCAACATCAACGACGTGCGCAACCAGTTCAAGCTGTTTGTGCGCGGTCGTGACGATGGTTTTGCAGGCGATGATTTCGAGATACCTTCTCTCATCGACCTGTTCCGAGTGGCCCAGCGCGAGGTGCAGCGATGGAGCGAGCGCGAGAACCGCACCATCGCGGAACTCGTCAACGCGCTGCCCGACAAGTTCCTCAACCTCACCGACAAGCTCGTTGTCGCCCGCACCCGCAAGATGATTGAGAAATCCGAAGGCAAGGCCCTCGGTTTCCCCTCCAAAAACAAGCCCACAAACGAATATCTCGGCATCACCGAGATTGGCGACCTACATACCTTCGACGAGATATACGAGGCCCTGCTGGCCTCTAACCTCACGGCCTATCGCCCGAGCTTCTACACCACCGAACAGCCCACTATGCAGTCTTTCGGTGAGCAGACAGTCCGTGAGAACTTCCTCGTCAAGATGATGTTGACCTTGTTCTTAAAGCGCCTCGAAAGTTCGTGGTTCGCCTGCAAGAGCACCGTCGAGAAGGTGTTGGAGCAGCACGAGCACGCACTGGAAAAGGTCAACGCCTTCATCGCCGGGCGCGACCGCAACGCCACAATCGACGACTACGAAGATGTTACCCTCGACGAGGACGACGAGAACGGCGGTCTTACCCTCGGCAAGAAGAACCCCATAGCCCTCGCTGATATTGTCAGAATGGACGACTTCAAGCGCGACCTTGAAGCCGACATCGAAGTGCTACGCAACTTCACGGTCAACATGCAGAAGTACGCCGACGCCATTGCCGCCGGTACCGTCAAGGACGAAAAGGTTGAGCGATTGAAGGAAATCCTCGCCGACAAGGTGAACCGCTCGCGCAAGAAGGTGCTCATCTTCACCTCCTATGCCGACACCGCCGACTACCTATACAAGGTACTCAATGAGGCTTTCCCCGGTCGGGTGGCATGTGTTAATGGTAGTGGCGCTACTTTCATCGGCAACAAAGAGAAAAACTTCCAGGATACTCTTATGCGCTTTGCTCCGCAAAGCAAGATGTACAAGGAATACGACTGGAGCCGCGTCTACCATGCTCACTTCCCAACCGACTCTCCCAAGTTCGACCGCCAGCGCGGGGGCAAATGGACGGTCAAGTACGACGAGTGGAAGAAAGTCATCGCTGAAAGCACCGACCCATTGGCTCGGCGCTGCCACGCCTTGCTCAACGAGCCTGTCAGCATACTCATAGCCACCGACTGCCTCTCCGAAGGCCAGAACCTTCAGGACGCACAGACCGTGGTAAACTACGACATTCACTGGAACCCCGTCCGCATTATTCAGCGCGTCGGTCGTATTGACCGTATCGGCTCACCCAATACGGCAATCGACTGCTATAACTTCTGGCCTGCTGAAAGCTACGAGGGCTACCTCGACCTTGCCGGGCGCATAGAGCGCCGCATGGCCACCATGGCGCTGATGGGAACTGAAACGCTCGCCGTCACCGACGAGCTGGAGCGCCAGTTGCGAGAGAACCCCATTCTCGACAAGAACGACCGTAAGTTGCTCGACCAAATCCAGGACACCATCGACGACGTTGACGCCGGAGAGCAGACTTTCGGCCTCCACGATCTCTCCCTGGAGAACTTCCGCCAAGACCTCCTCGAATTTCTTGGCGACAAGGGCGACCAGCTCCGCACAATGCCTAACGGTATTTACAGCGGCTTCAAGACTGTCGATACGCTCTTTGACGAGGTGCCCGAAAGCATCGTGGCACTCGTAGCCTCACCCCACAAGCCTACCGGTGCCCGCAACCACCAGTACACCGACTTCTACCTCGTCCTGCGCCCGGTCAACGCCGAGCGGCAGGAGCACGTCAAGGTGTTCAACCGCCAGGAAATTCTCTCTATCCTGCGCTTGAACCTCAACAAGCGTCGCAACGTTCCTGCCGCCATTGACCGTGGTGACGCCACTGCAATACGTCGCCTCACCGACATAATGCAGGGCTGGGCCAAGGAGCAAGTGCCCCAGCAGGCCGGCGCTATGATTGCCGACCTTTTCGGCGGCAACCTGCAAGCCGCCGCCAAGACCAAAGGTGCGGCCAAGCTGGAGGAGAAATTCAATCTCGACAACCTTGACCTTATCTGTTGGGAATATATCACAAAATAACAGCTTATGCTCTCCGCTTTCAAAGAATCAGACACGCTGCAAGGCACCCTCGGACTGTTCGGCGAGTTGGGCATAAAGCTCAACACTCCGACCAACGAACCCCTCGGCATCGAGGTGGTGCTCCCCGAGGTACCGGCCTCCGTCCGGGCTATCTTCCCAAAGGTAGCCCGAGCGTGGTTTGTCGGCACCATTGACGATGCCACCCTGCGCGGCGAAGACGAAGCCCTCGACCTCGGCACCGAGATTGAGCGCATCGACGAGCACTATAAGGGCATGATGGTGTTCGCCGTTGACACGGCTCCTGGCGAACACCTGACCCGCTCCGAAATCTCCGCGCTTACCCGCGCCCTCAACCGCCTGTCAAAGTCGGCCCCCGTAGCCCTCATCGTGCGCAGGGGTGACTACATCTCCTTCGCCATTTGCGAGCGCACTCCCTGGCTCCGCGCTGACAAGACGGGTGAAAAGCCCGGCAAGGTGTCGCTGCTCCGCGACATCTACATTCCCAAGCCTCACCGCGGCCACCACGACATTCTGTGCTCCCTCAACGCCAGCGACATCACCACGTTCGACGCCCTTTACAAGCGGTGGATGGAGGCCTTTGACACCGATACACTCACCAAGCGTTTCTATCGCGAGCTTTCCAACTGGTACGCCCTCGCCATTCAGGTGATACGTTTCCCCAACGACCTTTCCACCGATGCCGATGACGCTAAATACAACCATGAGGGTGCAATCCTGTTGATCACCCGCCTTATCTTCGTGTGGTTCCTCAAACAACGCCATCTTATCCCAGAAGAATTATTCGATGAGGAATATATAGGCTCTAAGCTTCTCAAAGAGTTCAACCCCAGGGAACCCGAGGGGCTTTTCCAAGAGACTCGTCGTGACAGCAATTATTATCGTGGCATTCTGCAAAACCTTTTCTTCGCCACTCTCAATTGTCCATTAACAAAAGAAGGCAGCGATCAACTTACCGAACGCAGGTTTAAAACCAATCGTGGACAGTACGATGTCAACACATTGATGCGATACGCCAATCTGTTCCGTGCCCCTGATCTATTTGTGTCGCTCTCCAATCGCGTGCCTTTTCTCAACGGTGGCCTTTTCGATTGCCTTGACGACAAGGAAAACGACATGTATTACGACGGATTCTCCGAGCGTCAAGAGTCCATACGACAGCTATGCGTGCCCGATTACCTCTTCTTCTCCGACAATATTCAAGCCGACCTTTCGGCATTCTACGACGACAAAAAGCTGAAGAGCGTAGCTGTAAGAGGATTGATTAAGATTTTCAACAGCTATCAATTCACCATCGAGGAAAACACCCCATTGGAGCAAGACGTCGCCCTCGATCCCGAATTGCTGGGCAAGGTGTTTGAGAACCTTCTCGCGGCTTTCAACCCCGAAACCAAGACCACGGCCCGCAAACAGACAGGCTCATTCTACACCCCCCGCGAGATTGTGCAATATATGGTCAACGAAAGCCTCGTGGCCCATCTCAATCGCAAAGTGGGCGAGGACTTGGAGGAACAATATCGTCGCCTCCTCGACCATTCCGATGAGCAGATTGACCTTTCTCTTGAGCAGCGCAAGAGCATTATGGAAGCCCTCTACGACTGCAAAATTCTTGATCCCGCTTGCGGTTCGGGAGCTTTCCCCATGGGCATTTTGCAACAGATGGTGCACGTGATTTCCCGCCTCGACCCCGACAACACCCAATGGAAAGCGTTGGTCAAGACCCGTGCCGGCGAGGAAGCCAACGACGCCTACCTCTATGCCTCCACCGATGAGCGCGAGGAGATGCTCGAGGAGATTCATCGCACCTTCGACAACCGCCTCAACAACCCCGACTATGCCCGCAAGCTATATCTGATCGAAAACTGTATCTACGGCGTGGATATCCAACCGATAGCCACACAGATTTCCCAGTTGCGTTTCTTTATATCGCTGATTGTAGATCAGGCTACCGACCTCAACAACCCTGCCGATAACTTCGGCATACGCCCGTTACCCAACCTTGAGGCCAAATTCGTGGCCGCCAACTCGTTGATTGGTCTCAACCGCGACTCCAACCTTGGCGACAACGACACCGTCGTCGACCTGAAAGCGCGCCTGAAACGCCTCAACCACCGCGTGTTTACCGCCCGAAGCCGCCGCACCAAGCGCAAGGTCAAAGCCGAGCTCGCCGAGACCCGCAAAGCCCTTGCCGACGAACTCGCCCGCATCGGTTTCTGTTCACCCAGCGAGTCGGACGCCTTGGCCCATTGGGACATGTTCGACCAAAACCACCACGCCTCCTTCTTCGACCCTGAATGGATGTTCGGCATCCGCGACGGCTTCGACATCGTCATCGGCAACCCACCATATGTCCGTCTGTCCAATGATGAAGGAAGAGTAGGACATCCATATGAAAACAAGGGGTTTGAAACTTTCCTCCGCACAGCTGACCTTTATTGCCTTTTTTATGAGCGGGGGTACCATTTTCTAGCCCCAAAAGGACTTCTCTGTTTCATTACTTCAAACAAGTGGATGCGAGCAGGCTATGGTGAAAAGACTCGCAAGTTCTTCACTACTAAAACTAATCCCAAGCTTTTAATCGACTTTGCCGGAACCAAAGTATTCGAAAGTGCCACTGTTGATACCAATATCCTTCTTTTCACCAAAGAGGATAATCAAGGCAAAACCATGTGTTGCGTAGTCTCTGGTGATGGGTTTAGTAATCTGAACGAATTCATTCCTAAAAATGAGGTGCTTTACCAATTCTTAGGCTCAGAAAGCTGGGTAATACTTAGTCCCATCGAGGAAAGTATAAAGAAGAAAATAGAATCCGTTGGAACGCCTCTTAAGGATTGGCATGTCCGTATCAATTATGGTATTAAAACTGGATGTAATGAAGCCTTCGTGATTTCAACTGAAAAAAGGGAAGAAATTCTTGCCAATTGCGCAGATGAAGATGAACGTAGGCGCACCGAGGAACTTATACGACCCATTCTCCGCGGCCGCGACATCAAGCGATACGGCTACAACTGGGCTGGTCTATGGCTGATAGCGACTTTCCCTTCACGCCATTATGACATTGACACCTTCCCTGCAGTTCGAGATTATTTGTTGTCCTTCGGCAAGCATAAGTTGGAACAATCTGGGAAGACTTATGAGATTAATGGCATCAAAGGGAAAGTCGCAAAAAGACTTCCAATAAATGGTTTGAGACCCAAGATAACATAAGTTACCCCAGTTCGGGATAAAAAAGTGGCATAATTATTTGATAATGTGGGGA
>CAZLSW010000094.1:0-10494 GCA_964562375.1 uncultured Muribaculaceae bacterium
TTAAACATTTTGAGGCTCAGGCCTCGTGGACTTTAAAAATTTACCGAAGTATTGGATTATGAAACAAGATAATATATTGGTGGTAATTCCCGCGCGAGGAGGAAGCAAAGGGATACCCCGCAAAAACATCAAGCCGTTCCTAGGCACTCCCCTACTCCACTACGCGATAGCGGTGGGTAGAGCCGTAACCGATGACAGCCATGTGATCGTGTCGACCGACGACGAGGAAATCGCTGAGGTGGCACGGCAGACTGGCCTGCAAGTGCCATATATGCGTCCCGCGGAACTGGCCACCGACCATGCTTCATCACGCGACGCTATTCTCGACGTGATGAACTGGGCCGATCGACAAGGATTAAGGTATGACCGCGTGCTGCTGCTCCAACCCACCTCGCCCCTCCGCACAGTCGACGACGTGGTGCGCACCCTGGCAGCCTACTCCCCCGACATCGACATGGCTGTAACAGTAAAAGAAGCCTCCTGCAATCCTTATTACAATTGCTATGAGACTGATTCCGATGGCTTTATCACCATTTCAAAGGGCGATGGCAGGCTCACTCGTCGACAAGACGCACCTCGCGCCTGGGAAATCAACGGCGCTGTCTACGTGATTAATCCTCAATCCTTAAGAGAGATGGAAATAGGACAATTCCGTAGGCGTGTCCCCGTGGTGATGAACGCCGAACGCAGCGTCGACCTCGACACCCCACTTGACTGGGAGATAGCCGAGGCCATTGGCCGACACCTAAACTTATAACCCCCTTACGACGTTTCAACTATAATAATGGATAAACATATAATCAACGATTCCGCCACCCTTATCGAGGCTCTTGACCGGCTCAACCAGTTGTCGGGCCAGGTGATGACGCTTTTCGCTGTAAACCAGCGTGGGGAGATGACCGGAACGCTTACCGACGGTGACGTGCGCCGAGCCCTGCTTTCAGGATTGACGCTACAGTCGCTTGTTAGTGATGCAATGCACCGCTCGTTTCTGGCACTCGACAATTCATCCCCCTCCTCAGCTACCATGAAGGAAGCACAACGACGAGGCGTAAGGCTTCTACCGCGATTGGACTCGTATAAGAAAATCGTTGGCCTTGTTGACCTTAACCGCACCCGAGCGTTATTGCCGTTGACAGCGATCCTTATGGCCGGAGGTAAGGGGGAAAGGTTACGTCCGATGACATTGTCACGACCCAAGCCACTCCTCGAAATTGACGGCAAAGCCATTATTGATTATAATGTGGAGCTGCTGGCCGCTGTGGGTATTAACGACATCACGGTCACTACCCGATACCTGGCCCACCAGATAAAGGAGCATTTCTCGCATCCCGTGGCAGGCGTGAGCGTGAAATGCGTTGAGGAAAACGAGCCCCTGGGCACCATCGGAGCTGCCCAACTCGTGGATAATCGCAACCCCCAGGGAGCCACCTTGATCATGAACTCCGACTTGTTGACAACCATACGCCTCGAGGAGATGTGGGAACGACACCAAGATTCCCGCGCCGCTATCACTATCGCCGCTATTCCTTATGTGGTATCGGTCCCCTATGCCATATTAGGCGTGGACGATAACGGCGCCGTTGGCTCAATCGAGGAAAAGCCCACATATTCCCATTATGCCAACGCCGGAATCTACATTATTAATAACACCATCTTGGAGCGAATTCCCCGCGGACAACGTTACGATGCCACCGACCTTGTTGAGCAAGCAATTGCCGACGGAGAACGGGTCTCCTATTACCCCATCAGCGGAACTTGGATCGACATCGGCTCGCCCACCGACTTCCGTCAAGCCCAAGAGCTAATGCGCCATCACCGCGACCTCCCCAACTAGAAACTAGAAACTAAAAACTAAAAACTAAAAACTATACACTCCATGCCTGAATCCAATTTTATCGATTATGTGAAGATCCTTTGCCGATCGGGCAAAGGAGGCGCTGGCTCGCGCCACTTCTACCGCGCTAAATACGTGCCAAAGGGTGGTCCCGACGGCGGCGACGGCGGCCGTGGTGGTCACATTATATTAAAAGGCAACTCCCACATGTGGACATTACTTCCGTTGAAATATCGTCGCCACATTTTCGCCGGCAACGGCCAATCGGGTTCGGGCGGACGCTCGTTCGGCAAGGATGGCGACGACGTGGTGGTGGAAGTACCCTGTGGTACCGTCGTTTTTGATGCTGAAACCGGCGAGTATCTCACCGAGGTAACCGACGACGGCCAAGAGGTGAAACTGCTCAAGGGTGGCCGCGGAGGCCTGGGCAACTGGCATTTCAAAAGCGCAACCAACCGCACCCCCCGTTATGCCCAGCCTGGCGAGCCCGCGATTGAGAAAAGCGTCATCCTCGAGTTGAAATTGCTGGCCGATGTGGGACTTGTGGGTTTCCCCAATGCCGGTAAGTCAACCCTGCTCTCCGCCGTCTCGGCAGCGCGTCCCAAAATCGCCGATTACCCCTTCACAACGATGGAGCCCCAATTGGGCATTGTCCCTTATCGCGACAATCGCTCCTTTGTTATGGCCGACATCCCCGGTATCATCGAGGGGGCCAGCGAAGGTAAAGGACTGGGACTGCGATTCTTACGCCACATCGAGCGTAACGCCGTGTTGCTATTTATGGTGCCCGCCGACGCCGATGATATCCAGAAGGAATACGAGATACTCCTTGGGGAATTGGAGCGATTCAACCCCCAATTGATCGACAAGCCTCGCATTCTGGCCATCTCCAAGAGCGACATGCTCGACGACGAGCTCATCGACGAAATCAAGAAACATCTCCCCGACGACGTGCCTCACGTGTTCATCTCGGCTGTAACTGGCCAAGGAATCGACCACCTGAAGGACGTCCTCTGGAAAGCGATTAACGACCCCGCCAACCAAAACATCGATCAAACAATCACCCATCGCCCCCTCGACGTGCGCCACCGCGTTAAAGAGGAGGACGAATTCATCTTCGAGCCTGAGCCAATCGATGAGGAAGAGGAAATCATCGAGGAAGATTGGGACGAGGATGGTTATGAATGGGACGAGGACGTGGAATAGTGGCCAACAGGGCCACTATTCCAAAGGCAAAAGTATAAAGGCAAAAGTAAAAAGTAATTTAAATACCCATGAATAAACCAATCATTATCTTTCTTTTGAGCGCCATGGCTGTTACAGCGGCCAAAGGCGACGACAAAGTGGTGGTCCCCGACAGCACCGGCTTCAAATTTACCGATACGCTGGTCTTGGAAACCACCCCCGTGAAAAATCAAAACAAATCGGGTACTTGCTGGTGCTTCGCCGGCAACTCGTTCTTCGAGGACGAGATTCTCCACTCCAAAGGCGACACCATCGACCTCTCGGAGATGTTCGTCGTACGGCAATGCTACCTCGACAAGGCCGATCGCTTCGTGCGCCTGGGAGGTGTGTGCAACTTCTCGCCCGGCGGCAGCATCATGGATGTACCCTACGTCTGGGCTAAAGTAGGTGCCGTGCCCGAGGAAGCTTATAGCGGACTGAGCTACGGCGAGGACAAGCACCAGCATGGAGAGCTCCAAGCCGTACTCGAGGCTTATCTGAAAGGCGTCGTCAAGAATCCCAACAAACGCCTGTCTACTGCCTGGCGCAAGGGATTTGAGGCCATTCTCGACGCGTATCTGGGCCAAGTGCCTCAAACGTTTACCGTTAACGGCCGCTCCTATACCCCACAGAGCTACGCCGAGTCGCTCGGGCTGAATGTGGAGGATTACACCCCCGTGACATCATTCTCCCACCATCCCTTCTATACACCCTTCCCTCTGGAAGTGGCCGACAACTGGCTATGGGCCGGTTACCAGAACGTGCCTCTCAACGAGCTTAAGGAGATAGTGGATTATTCCCTTGACCAAGGTCACTCCATCGTCTGGGCAGCCGACGTGAGCGAGCCGGGATTCAAGTGGCGCAAGGGATACGCCGTGATGCCCAAGGAGAAAAAACAAGAGGATCTCGAAGGCACCGAGCTGTCTCGCTGGGTGCAACTCTCGGAAAAAGACCGACAAGAGGAGATGTACGACATCAAGGGCCCCGTTGAGGAAATCGTGGTTACACAAGAGAGCCGTCAGGAGATGTTCGACCGTCAAGAGACCACCGACGACCACGGCATGGTGATTATCGGCAAAGCAGTTGACCAAGAGGGGAACCCTTATTATAAGGTGAAAAACTCATGGGACACCAATCAGCTTTACAACGGCTACTTCTACGTGTCCGAGCCCTATTTCCTGGCCAAAACCATCTCCATCCTGGTCAATAACGACGGCATCCCCACAGCTATCAAGAAGAAATTCAAATGATTCCAAGAATGACCATGAAGAAGATAGCCATAGCTATTTCAGCGTGTGGGAGCCTCATTACCTTGGGGTCATGCCACGGCGATGACGGGAACAAAGGGCTGATTTACCAGTGCGACGAATACTCGGTGTACGAAGATTCGGTGGTACAAGGCGAATTCAAGGCAGTAGCCGTCAGCACAACTGAGATTACCACCAATTATCGCTCGCCCGAGCTATCGGGAGCCTCATCCCGGGTGCAATTCCGGTTCTCGTTGAACAGCCGCGACAACGAGTTGCTCCCTGGCCGCAGTCACAACACTATAATCGGCCTGGCTGGCGAGAAAGACAAGGTGTGGGTATTCGGCGACACCGTTGGCGAGATTTCTCCACAAGCCAAAGGTGAAGAATTGCCCCACGACACCGAGTGGACCCTCCGCCTCGACATGCGGCCCGTGCTTCGATCGTTCAAGCAACTGGGCTACTATGTTACTCCCACCTCCGACACCATATACGCCGACGATTTCAAAGGGGTGTGGGTGGCCGGTTCCGTTGAGCCTTTGAGCTGGGATTTCGAGAACCTTTACGGCAAGGACGACCGCAAGCTCATCGACCGCGGGGATTCCATTTTTGAGGTTACGCTCTCGGTCAACCCTACTACTGAGCGCCCTAAGGATCCCACAGGATGGCGGGTGGATTCAATCAACACAAGCTACCCCACATTCACCGCCAAGCAAATGCTCCCGATGGCTGTCTACAACATGGGCATCGCCGATATCGTAAGCAACATTCGTCCCGACGAGTGCTTCCGCGCCGGCAAGGAATGGGATGGCGTGTGGACTCGCGATGTCTCCTACGCTATCTATTTGTCGCTAGCCTATCTCGACCCCCAGCGCTCAATGAACTCGCTGCGAGCAAAGGTCAAAAACGGCCATATCGTGCAGGACACCGGCACAGGTGGCGCTTGGCCCGTTTCCAGCGACCGTATAGTGTGGTCAATAGCCGCTTGGGAGATTTATCTTACCACCGGCGACCGCGCTTGGCTGGCCGAGGCCGCTCAAATCATCGCTAACACTCTCGAGGCCGACATGAAAGTCGTTTACGACCCATATTACAAGATGATGCACGGCGAGCAGAGCTACCTCGACTGGCGAGAACAGACCTATCCCCGCTGGATGCAGCCCAAGGACATCTACGAGTCGATGTGCCTTGGCACCAATGTGGTCTTCTGCCAAGCTTGCAAAATCCTTGGCATGATGGCTCAAGAGATGCGCTCTCAAGGCTCAGGCGAGCAACTTTCCCCCGAAATTGACAAAATCTCCGCCCTAGGCGAAACCCTTCGCCAATCCATCAACACACGCCTGTGGATGCCTCAACGAGGCTACTATAGCGAATACCTCTACGGCGGCGCTTACGCCATCCAATCCCAGGGAAACGACAACCTGGGACAAGCCCTGAGCGTAATCTTCGATGTGGCTACCCCCGACATGGCCAATTCCCTGATTGAAAAGACCCCCGTGGTACCTTTCGGCACCCCCTCGGTTTATCCCCAGCTTCCCGACATCAAGCCTTACCACAACGACGCCGTATGGCCCTTTGTGCAGGCATATTGGAACCTCGCTAGCGCCAAGGCCAATAACATGACCGCTCTCGACGCCGGAATCGCCGCCATTTATCGCGCTGCCGCACTGTTCAGCACCAACAAAGAGCTGTATGTGGCTTCTAATGGCGATTATCGTGGCACGGCCGTCAACTCCGACAGCCAATTATGGAGTTGTGCCGGCAACGTCGCGATGGTGTTCCGCATATTTGCCGGAATGAATTTCACTACCAAGGGTATCGAGTTGAACCCCGTGGTTCCCTCATGGCTCTCAGGCGACAAAGTGATCGAAGGCTTTAAATACCGCGACGCCCTGCTCAGCGTCACGGTGAAAGGCACGGGCACCAAAATCGCAGCCATGACAATCGATAGCAAGCCTGTTGAACTCTCTTCCGCCAACGACGCTTACCTTATCCCCGCCGACCTCCAGGGCGAACACAAAATCGTGGTTACAATGGCCGACAACAAGGTTGAACGTTCCACTATCAACATTGGAGCACAGCGTTGGATGCCCTCTACCCCTCTTGTGGAATGGTCCAACGACAACCAGGCCACCATCACCAACTATCGCGACGGCCTGAGCTACCAAGTGTTCCGCAACTCCGTGGCCGAAGGCGACATCTCGGAAGGGAAATACACCCTTGACAACGCCAAATGCTTCACGATGGTCGACCTTGTACCTATCCAAGGAGATATCGAGGGCTTTACATGCCGTCCCTTCGAATTCATCCCCGAGGGCTCGCTAATTATAGTCCAGGCCGAGGATTTCGCCCGCGGAGGCACCAAATACGTGGTGGACCCCGCCAAGGCATCCCGGTTCGCTGAGTTATCGCTCAAGCCTCTTAGAATTACCGTCAACGTGCCTCAAGAGGGCGACTACTTTATCGATGCCCGCTATGCCAACGGCAACGGCCCGATCAACACCGAGAACAAGTGTTGCATCCGTTCGCTGATGGTCAACGACGCTTACGTAGGCTCGCTCGTAATGCCTCAACGCGGCTTGGGCGAATGGCTCTCTACAGGTTACTCCAACATGCTGCGAGCCCACCTCGCTGCGGGTGACAACACCCTCGAGATTGTCTACAATCCCTGGGACGAGAACATGAACGCCGACGTCAACACGGCCCTTATCGACTATATCCGTATCATTAAAAAATAAACCCATGATGAAACACTTCATTTCACTTGCTCTTGCCTCGGCTGTGGCTTTCAGCGCTATGGCAGCCAAAACAGGCAAGCCCAAAATCGACCGTATCGACCCGCCTTACTGGTGGACCGGCATGGCCAACGACACTCTCCAACTGATGGTGATGGGCCCCGACATACGCGACGCCGAGCTGTCGGTCGACTACCCCGGTGTACAAGTTGCCGAGGTAGCACGACTCGATTCCCCCAATTACCTATGGGTGTACCTCGTTGTGGGCGACGAAGCACAGCCGGGAACCGTTGACCTGAGATTCGCCAACGGCAAAAAAGTGACCACGGTCCCCTACTCCCTCAAGGCTCGTCAAGGCAACGACGCCATCAAGCCATTCGACGCCTCCGATGTCCTCTACCTGATCATGCCCGACCGATTCGCCGACGGTGATCAATCCAACAACAGCGGCCAGAAAGAGTTGAAAGAACCCTACACAGTCGACCGCAATGATCCCAATGCTCGCCACGGAGGCGACATCAAGGGTATGCTCGACCACTTGGACTATATCGACTCCTTGGGCGTGACCGCCGTGTGGGTTAACCCAGTGCTCACCAACGACATGCCGCATGGCGCTTACCACGGTTATGCCACTACCGATTATTACAACATCGACCCACGATTCGGCTCCAACAAGGAGTGGGAAGAATTCGTGAAAGCTTGTCACGACCGCGGAATCAAGGTAGTGATGGACATGATCTTTAACCACTGCGGCAGCTCCCATCCATGGTTCATCGACCGTCCTTCCAACGACTGGTTCAACTTCCCCGACGGATACGTGCAGACAAGCTATCGCCTCTCGACAGTCTACGACCCCTACGCGTCCGATTACGACAAGGACTTGACCGTCAAAGGATGGTTCGTCGAATCGATGCCCGACCTTAACCAAAACAATCGCCACCTGATGGATTACCTCATCCAAAACTCTATCTTCTGGATCGAGGACTCTAAGATCGACGGCATACGCATGGACACCCACCCCTACGCCTACATGGAGCCGATGGCCCGCTGGATCAAATCGGTGCAGAAAGAATACCCGGGGTACAACATCGTGGGCGAGTGCTGGTACGACAACGAAGGCTCAGAGGCTTTCTGGCAAAGTGGCTCGAAAGTGAATCCCGACGACTCGGCTTTGCCAACGGTGATGGACTTTTGGTTCGCCGCCGGGGGCAACAAATACTGGAGCGCGCAAACCGATCCCTGGGGTGGCTTGAACAAAATATACGACCACCTGGCGCTCGACTATCTCTTCCCCGACCCGCAAAAGATACTCGTATTCCTCGACAACCACGACACCGACCGACTGCTGCTCGAGGAGCCTGACGACCTGGGCTGGTGGAAACAAGCAATGACCTTCCTGCTCACATCACGCGGCATCCCACAAGTGTATTACGGCACCGAGCTCCTGATGAACGGCACCAAGAAAGTGAGCGACGGTTACATCCGCCTTGATATGCCCGGAGGATTCCCCGGCGACACCGAAAACGTCTTCACCCGTGAAGGTCGCACCGACAAGCAAAACGAAGCATTCGACTTCATGTCACGTATCCTCAAGTGGCGCAAAGGCCCGGCTAACGACGTCATAGCCAACGGCTCATTGAAGCACTTCATGCCCACCAACGGCATCTACTCCTACATGCGCAAGCTCGGCGACAAAGAGGTGATGGTAATGATGAACGGCAACGACACCGAGGTAACAACACCCATGAAGCAAACCCTCGAAGTGCTCCCCATCGGCTCACAGTGGACCGACCTCATTACCGGCCAACCCTTCTCCGTGCCCGAGGAAATGACCTTCGGCCCGCGCCAAACGCTCATCCTCTACAACTTCTAACGCGCCATCGTCCCCCGCGGTTCGCCGCGGGGGTGGAAAGCAAGCCACGGTGCCCCGCGGTTCGCCGCGGGGGTGGAAAGCAAGCCACGGTGCCCCGCGGTTCGCCGCGGGGTTACCTCCCCCTTCCCTCCTCTCTCCTTTCCCCTTCACTCTGCCCCATGGCGGTCGCGTGCCCCGCGGTTCACTGCGGGGATGGAAAGCAAGCCACGGTACCCCGCGGTTCGCCGTGGGGTTTCCTCCATTACACCCAAATTGATTGCCCAAATATGCAAATATTCGGGCAATCAATTTTTTGGCAACAATTTAACTTAATTGTTTGTTATTAGATAAAACGCGAAAGAAGTTTAACTAATTTATACTTACCGTTATGAAAGCCTTACAAATGAATTACTGGGGACAGTCAAAATACTGGTGGCTCGTCCTTATCGTAGGTATCCTTATGGTGATCGGGGGATTCGCTTACTGGTTCTGGCCTGCTGCCGGATATGCAATCGCATCCCAGATCTTTGGCTGGCTGCTGATCCTCGGTGGAATCGTGCAGCTCTGCGTTTCGGCTGGCGCCAATCGCCCGCGCGGTTGGGGCTGGTGGCTCGCCGGAGGCGTGATTGACATGTTCATCGGATTCTTGCTTGTGCGCAGTGTCATCCTCTCCGAAATCGTATTCCCTTATTTCCTCGCGTTCATCTTCCTGTTCTGGGGGTTTGAAGCCCTTGTTGGTTCAGTTAGCTCACGCGAACGCCGCTACTGGTGGCTCTATCTTATCAATGGCATCCTCTTGATCTTGATCGGTTTCTTCTTCCTTGAGGCCGGCTGGACTCAGGACATGTACATGGTATCTTTCCTCACCGCCCTGGCATTCATCTACTGGGGATTCTCAATCGCAATGGGTAGCTACGACATGCGACCCGTTGGCCCCGGCGACGGCGAATAACCCCCGTTATCCCGTTATACCGTTATACCGTTATACCGTTATACCGTTATCCCGTAATACCGTTATACCGTTATCCCGTTATCCCGATAACCCGATAACCCCAATAGCTAATCAACTAGAAACTAGAAACCAGAAACTAGAAACCAGAAACTAGTAAATTCACCCCCATACAATCAGCGTCGCCCGCGTCCACCAGTGACACAGGCGACGCTAAAGCTTTTTAAGATTGGTGTGCCGCAATTTGGCACAGGGGCGCCTTTACCTTTGTGCTGTAATCCCAAAAAAATCAATCATGGAAAAGCCCATTATCCTCTCCGAGCGCGTGATCAACACCCTCAAAAGCCTCGCCCCACAGCAACGCAAAGCCATCGCCTGGGCACTCATGGACGACATCGTCCTGGGCGAAGGCACCGGTAACCTCTCCCCCATGAACGCCATGCTCTACGCCATGATCGCCCACTACGTGCGCCAGGACTCATCACGTCTTAGCAACCCATCCGAGCGCCCCTCCACCACCCCTTTTGACCGCTCTCAACGCCTCGCCGTGGCCTTTTGAAACCACCCCGCCACATTTTATAGCCGATTCGTCAATTTTCGGCGTATGGGTCAAATTGCAGGATAAATTGACATAGGTTCGCGTCAATGGG
>CAZLSW010000095.1:0-10291 GCA_964562375.1 uncultured Muribaculaceae bacterium
TTGAAGTTCAGTCATTTCAATATTTTACCCTCTAAAATCGCACTTAGTTATGTAAAAATTGCGTGCACTCATACATTCGCCTTGCGGTCGTGCAATCGTGTATTCGTGCAATCGTGTATTCGAGTACACGAGTATACGACTGCTCGAGTTCACGACATTTGAAAGATCGTTAGGAGATGCGCGACCAGTCGACAGCGGGGCCTTGGGCGTGGAGGAGGGCCTGGCGCAAGGGGTAATGCTCGGGACGAGCCAGGTCGGGGTCGTCGTCGAGGAGCGCGGATGCCGAGTTGCGCGCCATCTCCACGATCGGGCCGTCGGTGGCAAGGTTGGCGATGTGAAGGTCGAAGGGGATGCCGCTCTGCATTGTGCCCTCGATGTCGCCCGGGCCGCGCATCTTCAGGTCGGCCTCGGCCACAACAAAGCCGTCGGTGGTGGATGTCATGATTTCCAAGCGCTTACGTGTTTCGGAGGCGATATTGAATTTGGTCATCAGGATGCAGTAGCTTTGGTCGGCTCCGCGCCCCACGCGACCTCGCAATTGATGCAACTGCGACAGGCCGAAACGCTCGGCGTTCTCAATCACCATTGTCGACGCATTGGGGACATTCACGCCCACCTCGATTACGGTCGTGGCCACCAAGATATCGGCCTGATGGGAGGCGAACAGTTGCATCTGATAGTCCTTTTCCGCCGGTTTCATCTTGCCGTGGACGAAAGCCACCTTGTAGGAGGGGAAGGTTTCCTTAATGAACTCGTATCCCTCCTCCAACGACTTGAGATCCAAGTCCTTATTCTCCTCTATCAAGGGATAAACGATGTACACCTGACGTCCTTGGGCCAACTGCTTGCCGATGCCGCGCATCACGTCGTGGCGGCGGTTGTCGTAGCGCAGGAGGGTCTGCACGGGCTTACGACCGGGGGGCAATTCGTCGATTACCGACACGTCAAGGTCGCCGTAGACGGTCATGGCCAGCGTGCGGGGAATAGGGGTGGCGGTCATCACCAGCACATGCGGTGCTATCTGGCTCTTTTTCCACATCTTGGCTCGCTGGGCCACACCAAATCGGTGTTGCTCATCGATCACGGCCATCCCGAGACGGGCAAATTGCACGTTGTCCTCAATCAACGCATGGGTGCCCACGAGGATGTGGAGCGAGCCGTCCTGAAGCTGGGCATGGATCTCGTCGCGCTGTTTCTTGCGGGTTGAGCCGGTCAATAGCCTCACGTTCACGCCGATAGGGGCGAGCATCTGGCGTAGCGAATCGTAATGCTGCTGTGCGAGAATCTCGGTGGGGGCCATCAACGCGGCCTGGTATCCATTGTCGACTGCGATGAGCATCGTCAACAGGGCCACCATAGTCTTGCCCGAGCCTACATCGCCCTGCACCAAGCGGTTCATCTGCCGGCCGGTAATCATATCGGCGCGTATCTCCTTAATCACCCGCTTTTGGGCATTGGTAAGCGCGAACGGCAGACACTCCGAGTAAAACCGGTTGAAAAACACGCCCACGCGGGGGAAATAATATCCTTGGGCCTGCGCCTTGCGATGGCGCGAGTATTTTTGGATATTTATCTGAAGCAGAAGGAGTTCCTCGAACTTCAATCGTAGCTTGGCGCGCTGGAGGCTGTCGTTGTCCTTGGGGTTGTGAATCGTCATCAGGGCCTCCCGCAGGGGCATGAGGGAGTATTGCGCCAAAATTTCGGGAGGGAGGAACTCGCGGATCTCGCGCACTGCCGCCAGCGCGTTTTGCGCCCAGAGGAACAGCGTGCGCGAGGTAATTCCCTGGTTGCGAAGCCGTTCAGTCAACGGATACACTCCGCGTAAGCCCTGCAAAGCACCCGGGGCACCGGGGGTGTCGATCTCGGGGTGAGCCATACTCCAATGGCCGTTGAACAGCGTGGGCTTGCCGAAAAGAATGTAGGTCGCGCCAATGTTATATGCTGTCTTTAAGGCCTTTATCTGACGGAACCACACCACCTCCATCGTCCTCTCGCCGTCGGTGAACAGTCCCACAAGTCGCATCTTGGCACCCTCGCCAAGAACGTTGAACGACACAAACCTACCCTGCACCTGCACGTAAGGCATCTCGCCCGAGAATTGGGAGATGCGATACATTGTCTTGCGGTCGATATAATGGCTGGGGAAGTGGTAAAGCAGGCCGCGGAACGACTTGATTCCCAATTCCTTGCCAAGCAATTCGGCACGCTTGGGGCCGACGCCTTTGAGGTAAGTTATGTCACGTTCGCGCAGGGAGTTCACTGTTTTAGGTATAATTCGGCTATGGATATATCCAATGGGTTGGTAATCTTGATGTTGCGGGGGTCTCCTGGGGTAATGACAAGGTCGGTGAAGCCGGCGTTTTCCATCACCGAGGCGTCGTCGGTGAACGGCTTGTCGTGATGGATCATCGTCTCGGCTCGGTGGTAAGCCTGCAGGAGCAGGTCGATCGGGAAGCCCTGGGGAGTCTGCACGACAAAATATCGGGAGCGGTCGACGGCGTCGCTCCGGGAGGCTGTGCCGCGACGCAGAGAGTCGGTGACGGGGATGCCGGGGATGGCTCCGTCGTGGGATTTCGCTCCCTCGATAACGTCCATGACGAGATTCTGGGAGGGAAGCGGGCGGGCTCCGTCGTGAATGAGGACAATATCGTTATGGCCAACTAAAGGCGACTCGCTTTGGCTGTCCCGCCGACACGGCGGGACTTCCTGCCTAGCCTTGCGGCCATCCAAGGCGGGCCCCCCTAAGGCGAGGAGGGCGTTGTGGACCGACTCATAACGGGTCGAGCCACCATGGGCTACAATCAGGTGCTCAAGGCCATATTCTTTGGCGATTAGGCGCCAACGCCCCTCTTCACTCGGGGAAATAGCGATGACAATACGTCCGTCCACACAGGGGCGCAACGACTCTATAGCCCTCACCACCACCGGCTTCCCGGCCAGTGGCAAGAACTGCTTGGGGACCTCCGAGCCAAACCTCGTGCCGCTCCCCGCCGCCACTACTATCGCATGTACCTTCATCATGGGTGAGTTGTGCCGTGGCTCAGTTCATGGCTTATTGCCATATTGATGAAGTGGTTGATTGAAGTTCCCAAAGCATCAGCTCTCGCTTGCACTTCTCCCCTCATCTTCTGGGGCATCCTCAAGGTGAATGTCATCACCTGGGAAGACTTGCTTGCGTGCTGCTCGCTCTGGCGAATTGCTTCACTATGACGCACGTACATGAGTTGCAAATTCATCCATACTGAAGCGTCAATCCCTAAAGCCTGCTCTAATTTTAAAGCTACAGCCTCAGTCATCGGCCTTTTCCCCTTGATCAATTCATTGAGTTGTGAGGGGCTCATACCTATCATCTGAGCGAAAGCCCTTTGGCTCAATCCCCGTTCCTCCAACTCGGGCAATAGTATTTCGCCTGGATGAGTTGCCTTCCAAGGGATTGTTTCTTTATCTTTTGCTTCCATAATGCGTATCATTTATTTCCAACAAATCAATTGCGATACCATCTTCCGATTCTCTGAAAATCAGCCTTTCCACCCTGCCATTAACGATTCTCACCGAACTCTGTCCCTGCCTTTCATGCTTTAGTTTCTCATAATGAAGGAAACTAAAGGCTGAAAGATTCGAGGAAGTATTGACCGATTTCATAAGATTTACAATGTCAACAAATCTGTTTACAAAGGATTTATCTCGCGCTAATTTCTTATAAGGTCCGCTTCCACAGCCTGTCACATAGAGCCGCTCCAATTCAGAGTCGGTAAAGGTTATTTTCATGGAGGATAATGGTATTTGGTTGCAAATATAATAAGAAAATTCACTGAATCGTGAATTTTCTTTTGCTTTCACCAATTTTAACGCAATGCTTTGCAGTCGTCCCCTGCAGCCTGTCGTGCATTCGTGCATTCGTGCATTCGTGCATTCGTGTATTCGTGCATTCGAGCATTCGTGCATTCGTATCTCGAGTAAACGATTGCACGAGTGAACGAGTAAACGACCAATTAACGAGCAATCGACACAAGCCGGTAAGGAACAACAATCGAGGCCCCGCTGCGGCGGAGCCTCGATGATATAGGAGGGATGGTATTGCTGATTAGCGGCTGCCGGATACTTTCACGGTGTAAGCGCAGGAGTTGTAGCCGCCAGGAGCGGTCACGTTATCCACGCCCTCGAGCTCGTCCTCGGTGGTGAACTTGAAGGTTACAACAGCCTCGGCCACAATCTTGGAGAAGCCGTAAGCCCACTCAAACTGATAAGCTAGCTGGTATACATCCTTGGGGAAGGTGATGTAGGTGTAATAGAACTCTTTTTGCTCAATTACAGTCTCAGTCTCCTGTACCCAAGCGGGCGCGCCTTCATCAGTCCACTCGCCAACGCCGTCGCTACCTACTGATTGCACGTATGCGGGATAATCATTGGGGACATTGGTAGTGATAGCCATGCCGTATTTATCCTGCTCATAGGTGCCATCGGCGTCTACGACGTAATACAAGCGCTGACCCTCATCATTGTAAAGAGGAGTATAGACAGGGTTGTCGGTCTTGGTAGTGGTCTTTTGACCGTCGGCGTCGTAATAGAGCTTGTAGGTAACATAGACGTCACGCATTTCGCTCTGGAGCCCGTCGATATTGAACATGTCGGGCAAAGTGACGTCCTTGACGGATGACTTCAGGCTTACGTCCACTTTCACGGTGCTTTCCTCGGTAGCCTCGGAACGACGGATGTCGATGGAAAGTGTTGGGTCCTGGGTGTTGTCGTTGCGCTTGAAGGTAGCAGCTTGAGTGGCATCCAGGAAGGTGTAGGTAACACGACCGGGGTCGTATGCCTTCCAGTAGCCGTCGTCGTTGCAGCTTGTGAGCGTTCCTAGCACCGCCGCAACAAGAAGAAGGGGTTTTACGAATTTGATTTTCATCTTTTTTACGTTTTAGCGGTGATTAATTAGCATTGTACTTGCCCGAGGGATCGGGGTTGTTGAGGCCTTCCAACGCTTTGTTGGAGTTAATCTCGGTGCGGATTATCACGATGTTCATCCAAGCGGGACGACCCGAGGTCTTGTAGCGACGGGTGGCGGCCCATTGCGAGTTGGCTTGGGTGCGGTTCACGGAGATGTTCAAGCGCTTGGTGTCGAAGTAGTTCAAGCCTTCGCCCCAGAGCTCGATACGTTTCTGGAAGATAATCTCGGCGATTTCGGAGGTAACGCTGCCACCTACCTGCACGGGGAAGTTGACGGCGGAAACGTTGGGCGACGTGTAGTTGGGGTCGCGGTAAGCCTTCATGAACTCGTCGAGTTTAGCCTTACCCGATCCGGGAGATACGTGAGCAAGCGCCTCGGCCCAGATGAAGTACATCTCCTCAACACGCATCAAGGGGATACCTACAACCGAGCCTACGAGGTAGCTGTCGGGATTGCCTTGACCGGGACGGAACTTCAGCGAGTAGTACTCTTTTAGAGGCGACTTTGAGTTGGTGGGATAGTAGTCGGAGTTGATGAAGTACTTGTCGGGGTTGTCGATCACCTGCTCCTGATAGAGGGCGCTAGAAGAAGGCGCTACCCAAGAGAGCTTGCGGAAGTCGGTGTCGCTGATGTACTGGTAGTAGTTGGAGGGGATCTGGAGGAACGGGCCAGCGGAAGCGTAGCCGTAGGAAGTCTCGTTGGATACCCAAGAGGTCCAGTTCAAGATACCCGAGGTGACGATACGGTCCTCCTCGACGAGCTGCATACCCCACAACCAAGAGCTGGTTGACAAGGTGTTGAAGCCGGTCTTGGGGTCAAGCCATTGATCCTGGGAAAGAGGAGTGGCACCCGACTGGGTGATGGCTTTCTGGGCGTACTCGGCAGCCTTCTGGTACATCTCCTTGTCCTCGGTGTCAACGAAGGTTTGGCCAAGCCACATGTAGTAGCGAGCTTTCAAGCCATAAACGACAGCCAGGTCGGGGAATGTCTTCGACATGCGCGAGATGTTAGCGATATATTGCTCGGCGTAGTCGAGGTCGCTGAGGATAAATTCGGCCATCTCTTCGCGGGTAGCGCGGGGGTTGTTGTAGGCTTCAGCCTCGGCGGTTTGCTCGGTCACGATAGGCACGGTGAGGTTGTCTACCCATTTGGTATAATAAGTGCCCTTATCAACCGTGGCGTTGAGGCACTCGTACATACGAGCTAAGTCCAAGTAGGCCGATGCGCGGCAAGCCTTGGCCAAAGCGCAATAGCCTTGCTGCATCTCGTCGGTGGGAGCGTCGCCCACAGCGCCCACGGCGTTGTTGGACGAGAGGACAAGCTTATAGAGGATTGTCCAAACGAACTGGGCATAACGGTAGTCGGAGCCCATGTACTCGTTGTTCTCCCACGATGTGTAATGGTCGTAGCCCGAGGATACGATAGCCATGTCGTCGCCCATGACGTCGCGCACGTGCATCAGCGAGCCGTAACCCCAGTCGTAGTGGTTGACCGACGAGTAGCTCATCGAGTTGTACATATTGTAGATTACTGGGAGCTCCCACACGAGGGCTTCCGTTGCCTTGGACGACTCGCCGAGCTCATCGGCGGTCACATAGTAGGTATAAGGCGCGTCCTCGATGCAGCTCGTAAGCAACATGGGGAAGCCTATCGCCAAGGCTAATGTGGTTTTTATAATTGCTTTTTTCATGAGTTATCGGGGATGTTTAGAATACTACATTGATACCTCCTGAGATTGTACGCATAGGAGCGTAGTAGCTGTTGGTCGAGGAGCCGGAAATGCTCTGGCGGGGGTCAAGACCCTTGCGTGCCGACCATACGGCAACGTTGTCGCAAGTCAAGTAGATGCGCACCTTCTCAAGATAAGCCTTGCGCACGAGCTTGGTGGGCAGGGTGTAGCCGAAGTTGATGTTGCGCAGCGACAGGTAGGAGGCGCTCACGAGCCAGCGGTCGCTGGAAGCGGCCGAGTAGAGGTCACCGAATTGCAAGCGGGGGATATCGCTCGTGGGGTTGTCGACGCTCCAGGCGTTGTACAGATCCTTGTGGAAGTTCATACCCTTGGAGGAGGAGTAGGGCGAAGCCATCAACGAAGCGTAGTCGCTGTCGTAGATGCGGCCACCAATCTGGTAGTTGAAATCGACGGTGAGGTCAAATCCTTTCCACTTCATCGTGGTGCCGAGGCCGCCATAGGTGGAGGGAAGGGCGGTGCCGCACAGGTAGTAGTCGGCCTCCGAGTAGTCGTTGGTCACGCCCAGGGTGCCGTCCTCGTTGTTCACGTACCACAGGGGCTCGCCGTTGGTCTTGTTGGTGCCGGCGTACTTGGGAAGCAAGTAGGTGTAGATCGACTTGCCCTCGGTGTAGAAGAAGTTGCCCGACGCATAGCCATCGTGACCGTCGTAGGTAGCGGTCTTGCGCTCCTCGGGGAGGTTGTCGATTTTGTTCTTGTAGAATGTCAAGTTGCCATAGACGTTGATCGAGTAGTCGCGGCCACGGAGCACGTCGGCGCTCAGCTCGATCTCGACACCGCGGTTGGACATGTCGCCCACGTTGGCGTAGTAGCTCGAGAAGCCGAACGACGGAGGCAGCGGGAAGGAGAACAACAGATCGTGCGTCTTACGATAGAAGCCCTCAACCGATCCGCTCAAGCGCTCGTTCCAGAACGAGAACTCTACGCCGGCGTTGAAGTTGCCGCCCTTCTCCCAGGTGATATTCTCGTTACCCATCGAAGCGGGCTGGGCAGCGGGATAGCCGTTGGAGTTGACGATGGTGTAGGTGTTGACGTAGCGCAGGTTACCGATACGGTCGTTACCCTGCTCGCCGTAAGATGCCTTGATCTTCAACTCGTCCACCCAAGGAGCGGTGAACCAGCTTTCCTTGTGCATCAACCATGCGGCGCCTACCGACCAGAATGTACCCCAGCGGTGATCGGGGTGGAAGCGCGAGGATGCGTCGCGACGTACCGAAACCGAGCCGAAGTACTTGGAATCGAAGTCGTATTGACCGCGGAAGAGCCAGCCCTCGTTGTCGTAGTCCATCGAGTAGGAATTGCCGTTCTCGTTGATGATCGCACCGGCCAGGTCGGGGTTGTTGGGGTTGGACATATTGGAGCGGGTGGCGTAGAGCACCTTCTGTTTCTGCCAGTAGTTCTCATGACCTACCAGGACGGCTACGTTATGCTTGCCAAATTGGTGGTTCCAGTTCAACAGTTGCTGGAAGCTGTAGTCGGTCGAGCGCAATTGCTCCTGCATTGTGATACCGTTGGAGGCTGCGTAGGTGCCGAAGTAGGGGTTGGTCACGGCCGAGAAGCGGGTCTCGTCCAAGGAGATGCTCTGGTTGGCTGTGAACTTGAAGTCCTTCAAGAAGCGGATCTCAAGGTAGCCGTTGGCGTTCAGAGCGTTACCCTCCGACGAGTTGCGGTCGATACGCGATGAACCGATGGCGTTGGAGTCGGTGTACGAGGGACGCTCGAGGCCGGCGTTGGAGCCGTCACCGAAGTCGTACATGGTCACACCGGACTCGTTCTTCATGATGTTGCCCTCACCGTCGCGGACGTATACGGGATAGATAGGCGCGATCTGGGTAGCGGCGGCGAAGATGTTGGCCGAGGAGTTGGAGGTACCGTCCTCGTCCATCTCGTTGCGCTTGAAGCGAGCGTAGTTGGCGTTGGCTCCCACCTTCAACCACGATTTGGCCTGAATCTCAGCGGCCAGACGGGTGGTCAAGCGGCGGAAGTTGGAGTTCTGTACGATACCCTGGTTGTCGAGGTAACCAACCGATGCGTAGAACGAGCTGGTCTCGGTGGCCTGGGAGATCGACATGTTGTACTCCTGGCGCAAGCTGGTGCGGTAAGCCTCGTCGAGCCAGTCGTCGGCGGTGAGCAGGTAGTCCTGCCCGTTGTAGTTGACGACGTTGCCGAGGGTGGCGTTGGGGTTGAGCTTGCCGTTGGCTCCGATCAGGCCTTCGCCGTCGGGGAGCTTATATACATTATAATACAAGCCGTAGTCGTTCTTGGCCGTGATGTTGTTGTTGGCCCAGGTGTGAGCTTGCTCGGCGCTGTATTTCATCGAGTTGAGGGCGTAGTTGTTGAGGTACTTGTAGTACATCTCATAGTACTCGCCCGGGCTCTTGATGGTGTTGTAGTCGCTGGTGGAGCGAGAGTTGGCACCCCACTTGGCGTCGACGGTGATCTGGGCGTTGGCGCTCTTACCTTTCTTGGTGGTGATAAGGATAACGCCGTTGGCGCCACGGGCACCGTAGAGGGCGTTGGAGGCGGCGTCCTTCAACACGGTCATCGACTCGATGTCGGCGGTGTTGAAGTTGTTCACGTCACCCGAGTAGGGCACGCCGTCCACGACGATCAGCGGGGTGTTCTCGGCGTTGATCGAGGAGATACCACGGATACGGATGGTGGGGTTGGAACCACCGGGGGCGCCGGAGGCGTTGTTCAGCTGCACACCGGAAACCGAGCCGTTCAAGGCGTCCAGGGCGTTGGACACCTGGAGCTGCTCAATCTCGGCCGAGCCCACAACGGCGGCCGAGCCGGTGAACGCGCTCTTCTTGGCCGTACCGTAGGCGACGACCATCACCTCGTCGAGCTTGGTGTCGGCGTTCTCAAGGGCAATGCGCATGTTTCCCTCGGTGATCTTCACCGTCTGGGACTTCATGCCCACGTAAGATACTGTCAATTGCGTCACTTTCTGGGGCACTGTCAGCGAGAAGTTGCCATCATGGTCGGTGGCCACGCCCTGTCCCCCGCCAACGGGTACAACGGTAGCGCCGGGTAACGGCTCATTGTCGCTGGCGTCGATAACGGTACCGCGGACGGTGCGTGTTTGCGCCTGCGCGCACACAGCCATCGTTACTACCGTTAAGAGTAATAGAAACAGCTTTTTCATACTTAACTTTAATTAGACATATTGTGATTAGTTTATTTTTTTCAGCTTTTGAGGCTCCGGAGTGTTAAAACGGCTTGTGGATTGTTAGCCATTTTTCGCATGGGGGCCTACGGGTAGTTAAAATCGTTTATTTCCTATTGCTTTTAGTTAAAATGGTGATACATAGCGCATTAATGTTTGCACCGTGACAAAATGCCCACAATTCGGGCTTTTGATAACCGCAAAGGTAAGTAAATAATTGAATATTTTGACAAAAGTAAGTAAATATTTTTCCCTTTTAACATTTTGCCACCACGCAAGTCCATAAACCACAAAAGGGACGTTTTGACCACAAAAGGGACGTTTTGACCACAAAAGGGACGTTTTGACCACAAAAGGGCACAAAAGGACACAAAAGAGGGTGTATCATAATTTAGTTTATGGTACACCCTCTTTCCTCATAGCGCTTTGA
>CAZLSW010000096.1:0-9998 GCA_964562375.1 uncultured Muribaculaceae bacterium
CCTAAATCAACACATTAAAAATTCGGCTCTAAAAAGTGACGAAAACAGGAAAATGTGAGAGTTAACAAAGGTCTTTCTCCAACAACTTTGTGAACTGTCTCAGTGTCAAAAGCATAAAGGGCGACTTTAATTTTGTCGCCCTGTTTGGTTTCAATGGAAAATGATAATTCCAACTTAGATTTTTATGTTAAAGGTACACTCCTTTTTGTCGGCCAACTCTTGTTGACGACATCTCTTTTGTTCCCGTAGAGAGTTAAATATGCGTTTAACCCGGGGAGTGGCGTTGTCAATAACGGTCGTTTTGGTCATAACTGTTCGATTTATCGCGAAGTTAATATCTTTTCTCTTTAGAAACAAATGAAAACCTATTTTTCTCGAAAAATCTGCGGCCTTATATATTAAACCAGACAATTAAAGGAGGAATAAGCTATACAAAAATTGAAATAGTTGTTTTATTCAACTTTCTCAAGTTTAGAAACCACGAATTCACACTAATGAACACCAACAAATTAACAGGGCTCTTAATAATTTTTAGAGAGCTTACGCTCCTTAATTAACACTAATTCCGGTAGGGGTATAGTATCGAAATTCGTGTTAATTCTTTGCGTAGCAAAGCAAAATTAAAGAAAGAAAATACAGCTAAAGGGCTGAATTAGTGAGAATTAGTGAATATTAGTGGTTTCTGATATAACTTGCGAAACTTGAATTGTTTTATAGATAATTGCGCTATGAGGTTACTCTTGGCCGCGGAGGATCCGGGCAAGCTTGGCCACGCCTTCCGAGGCCCCCATTTTCAGCACGTGCACGCCGGCGGGAACTGGTGCCGGATTGGGGTCGATGTAGTAGACGGGGACGCCGGGGCGCACATAATGTAACAGCGACGCCGCGGGATAGACGTTCAACGACGTGCCGATTACCACAAACACGTCGGCCTCGTGGGCCAGTTCCACAGCCGGCTCCATGTTGGGCACGGCCTCCTGGAAGAACACGATGTGGGGGCGCACGTGGTCGCCGTCAATGATTGTGTCAGGAGTGGTGTCAAGAGCCTCGGGGTGAAGCTGATACACGCGCTCGGGATGCTCCATCGACCTCACTTTCATCAACTCGCCATGCAAGTGAAGCACGTGCTTGGAGCCTGCGCGCTCGTGCAGGTCGTCGACATTCTGGGTAATCACATACACGTCGTAATCCTTCTCCAGGTCAACCAGACCCAGGTGCCCGGCGTTAGGTTTCGCCTTCAGCAGGTCGTGGCGACGCTCGTTGTAAAATTTATGCACTAAAGCCGGGTTGCGACGGAAACCGTCGGCGCTCGCCACTTCCATCACGGGATACTGCTCCCACAAGCCTCCCGCGTCGCGGAAGGTGGAGATGCCACTCTCGGCGCTCATGCCCGCGCCGCTCGAAATCACCAATTTTTTCTTTGCCATGGTCGTGAAATTTGGTTATCGCAAATATACGATAAAAACGGCAAAATTGTACCCTTTGTTCCCAAAATTTGTGGTCTATTTTGCCATGTCGGGGAAAAGCCGTAACTTTACGCTTTCAAAAGCGTAGCTTTGCCCTAAGATTTTTCGCAATGGATCCAATGGATTACATCAAATATATTCTTTTCATTCTGGCCGCCGTGGTGCTCATAGGGTGCTCCACCGACTCCACGCCCTCGTCGGGATCGTCAACGACGATCACCCTCGACTTAGGGCTCTCGGCAGTCGCCACCGACGCCAACGGCCAGGAGCAACCAATCAACACCGGTGTCACGGTGCCCCAGGTGAGCGACCTCACTGTGCGCCTCACATCCGCCAACGGGGGCGCCACCAAAGCCTGGGACGTCTATTCCAATTTCCCCCAACAGGAGACACTCGCCCCCGGTGCTTACACTATGGAGGCCTATTACGGCGATCTATATCAAGAGGGCTACGATTCCCCATATTTCTACGTGTCCCAGCAACTCCAACTGCGAGCAGGTACCACCGAGAACGTCACAATGGAGGCAACCCTCGCCAACGTGATGGTGTATCTCGACTTTACCGACGCCTTCCGATCGCGTTTCCCCGACTTTTCGGCTCAAATGCACTCCACGGGAGGTCGCTACCTGATAGTCAACACCGAGCGCGACGCCCCGCTCTTTGTTACCCCAGGCACTGTTTCATTGTTGCTTGCCTTGGATGACGATATCAACGTGTGCGCCGTGTTGTCCAAGCCCTTCACTGGTGGACGTATGTATCACCTTACCGTGGACGTGCAGGGCGATGTGTTGAAAGTCGCCACCGATGATGCGCAGATTCCCTCGGTGGAGCTGCCTTGCGATGCCGCCACCCTGGCTGCCCCGGCCCCCGAGGCTACGACCCATGGCTTCACCTCCTCCAGCGTGTTGCAGCTCATCGACGGCCAAGAGATAGAAAGCCCCGTGGGGGTGGATTTCACTGCGTCGGCTCCTATCGTGTCGCTGCCGTTGACCATCGACTCGCCAACGCTACGTTCCAAGGCCGTGTCGCGCGAAATCGACCTCGCCGCCGACCCATCGGCACTCACAGCTCTCGGCGCTGAGGTAAAGGTGGATGGCGCGAATGCCCATGTTGATTTTACCTCCATTCTTCGCCTTATCGAGCCGGCCGACGGCGACACGCGTCTGACGCTTGTGGCAATCGACGCTTTCGGAAAGGCATCGTCGGCTGTCGTGCTTATCGCCTCCTATCAGGGCGCCGAAATCACCCTTCAGGCTCTCCCCTCCGTATCCCTTGGCGACCCTACGGCTTGGGTGAAGGTTTACGCCCATGAGCCACTTACTGCCGAGGCTATCACCCTGCGCCAATCCACCGACGAGGGCCAGATGCAAGCTACTCCCTTTACGGCCGAGGCTATCGACGACAACGGTCTAAAACTTACATTTGAGCCTCTAAACGGCAGTTCCGACCTTACCCTTGAGGTGACTTACAACGGATTGAACACCGCCACCACCGTTTACAAGCGCATCGCACCCGATTTCACCATCGAGGTCGACCCTTTCGCCACCTACGCCCTAATCAAAATCGTCCACGCCGATGAGAATGTGGTCAAAGCCATATGTGAATTGGCTGAAATTGAGGCCGGCAACAGCGTCGCCACCATCTTGCGCCGAGCCACTGATTACGGCTACATCGTTATCACAGGCATAGACAGCAACCGCACATATCCCTTCCGTGCCAACGCTCTTCCCGGAAACTCCACAGCCCGATACTGCCCCATAGTTTACGCTACAACCGAGAGCCAGGAACAGATTCCCGCAGGCGATTTCGAGGAGCAGAAGCTATCGGAGGAGGTAAGGAAGCTCCCCGCGGGTGGCCGTTATTCCCAGACCCACGTGGGCATCTACAACCACCAAAACCTCGTGGATTACGACATATACCTTCCCAAGGAGAAATGGGCCGGCACCAACGCCAAAACCCACTCAGGCAAGGCCCAAAACCGCAACACCTGGTACATCCAGCCCTCCATGCGCATCTCCTCCGATGCCAAAAGCGGCACCAAGAGCATCCAGCTCACATCCGTGGGTTGGGACCTCGAGGGCGAGGACATACCCGATTACGCGCAGGTGCCGGGTGAGTTCCTCCCTTATAACCCCAATCAGCCCCGCGTGGCCCATCGAGCCGCCGGAAAAGTGTTCTTGGGTAGCTATGAGTTCAACCACTCCACGCTGGAGGAAACCTACAAGGAGGGTATCGACTTCTACGCCCGTCCCTCTGGTCTTGTGGGCTACTACAAATATATGCCCACATCCTCGGCGCCAAGCGACTGTGGCTTGGTGGTCGTAGAGTTGCTCTACCAGGACAATTGGCTCGACGAACCGGTGGTGGTAAGCCGTGTGGAGCAGGAGTTGACCGCCTCGGCGGGGTGGACAACCTTCACCGTGCCGATGCGCTACGAGCCGTTCGGCCCGCGCCCCAACCGCCTGAAGGTGATGTTCGCATCCACCACCAAGATTGGCGATATCCAATACGAGGACGCCAACGTGCCACTGACTGTGGATCTCCCCAACTCCCGCTTGACAGGCTCGGAGCTGTGGATCGACAATATTTCATTTGCATATTAATCATCAAAACCGAAATAACGAGAATCTCGAGAGATTCGAAAATCGCGAAATAAAAATGAATCGCCTTCAACTATTTAAGTTCATCCTTCCTGCGGTCGGCCTATTGGTACTCGCTTCCTGCGACGATGACAAAGCCTGGCCCAAGGACGAGCTGCTTACCGGCAAGGGCACCGTCGATCTTCAGACGTTCACCCTCACCGTCAATGCCGACAACGTAGCCGAGACCGGTCTCCCGGCCCCCTCGCTCGACGATTTTACTGTCAATTTTACCCCCGTGGGTCACAAAGCCGACACGCTCGTGCTGAATTACGCGTCACTCGAGCCTACAATGGTTATACCATCGGGAGGTTACACAATTACAGCCCAAAACATCGACGCTACGCCCCTGGCATGGGATGCTCCGCGTTACGCTTGCACGCGCGACGTCACAATCGCCAAGAATGCCACCACCGCAATAGCGCCGATGGATTGCACCCTGGCCAACATGATGGTGAAACTCTCATTCGAAAACGTCGACGGCTGGTCGTTCATGCTGTGGATTCAGGACGGGACGGTGGCGCAATTCACTTCCAGCGAGACTCGTTCCCCCTTCTTCACCGTTCCCTCGGGAGCTACAACCATGCTTCTCAACGCCACCCTCCCAAGCGGCGACACTATGCTCAAGGCGCTCTCGGGAATCGCCAACGGCACAGTTTACTCTCTTAACATTTCCCCCGAAATTTTCAACTAAGCAATGCATAAATTCATCTCAGTGCTAATTGTGCTCGCCGCGCTATTCTCGGCTGCTCCAGCTAAGGCGCAGGAGGAGTTTAAGCGCAACTTGGAGCAGGTTAATTTCGTGCCCAAGGGGCAATGGATTACCGGCGTGAGCGTGAGCTACAGCCAAAGCAATCAGGACAACTATCAGTTCTTCATTCTCGAGGGCCTTTCAGGCGACACCTACAACTTCAAGGTGAGCCCGATGCTACTCTACTCCTTCAAGGACAACCTCGCCGCTGGCGGTCGTTTCTCATTCGAACGCTCTCGATACAAAATCGACGGTGGCGACCTTAAACTCGACTCGGAAACCGATTACAACATCGACCACATCTACTCGGTTTCCAACAGCTACTATGTGGCCGGAGCCTTCCGCAACTATATCTCGCTTGGCCGCTCCACCCGCTTCGGCTTTTACAACGAGGTCCAACTCCAGTTGGGAGGCGGACAGTCAAAACTGTGTAACGGCTCGGGTGACGACCTCACAGGCACCTATTCCAAGAACTTCTCGGTCAACGTCGGCTTGGCCCCGGGTTTCATCATGTTCTTGAACAACTACTCGGCAATCGAGGTCAACGTGGGAGTGCTGGGTTTCACCTATAAGCACACCAAGTCGACCAAGGACCAAATATATGTGTCGAATCTTAAGACCCAAAAGGCCAACTTCAAGATCGACCTGTTTTCAATCTCCTTTGGAGTAGCGTTTTACCTCTAATCCCTTGAAGTCATGAAAGAAATACGCTACATCTTCCTCAGCATAGCAATCCTAATGGGCCTCGGCGCCCTCGCCCAGGAAAATCGACAATATATTGCCCGCACCGACACCATTCACGGTCAATTCATCCCCGCCGGTTTAGACCCCTCGGTGCTCGACGAAAAGGTGCTCGTCCACGGCGACACCGTGAGCATCATCCTTCCCGAGCGCAACTATGGGCGCTATCATCGCGGATTGTACAACTTCCTGTTTATCCCACGCGGGTCATGGTCGGTGGGCCTCACTGCCAGCTACGGCTCCCTCAACAGCGACGACATTTCGTTCTTCAAGGTGGTTGACAATTTCGACTTCGACGGAAAGCGTTACTCCATCAAGCCGTCTATCAGCTACTTCTTCCGCAACAACCAGTCGATTGGCCTGAAATTCAACTATACCAAGGGTGAGGCCGATCTCGGCAGCCTCAAGGTCGACATCGACGACATCAACTTCGACGTCCACGACGTGAGCTATTATACACAGACCTACTCGGCAGCCGTGTTCTATCGCAACTACGTGGGTCTTGGCCGAGAAAAACGCTTCGCTATCTTCAACGACGTCGACTTGCAGTTTGGTGCCGGAAGTGCCCGATTCAAACGCTACTACAACGGTGTGTTGAGCGACACCAAAACCAAGATTACCGAAGTGGCATTGAATTTCTCGCCGGGCGTCTGCGTGTTTATCGTCGACCAGGTGTCGTTCAACGTCTCATTCGGCGTGTTCGGCGTGACTATGCGCCACGAGAAACAGCGCACCAACGGTGAGTACGACGGCTCGCGCTTCTCCTCGGGAGCCAATTTCAAGTTCAATATCTTCAACATCAACTTCGGTATGGGAGTGGTGTTTTGAGCTCCGCTCAAAACACGTCAAGAGGCAAAAGTATAAAGTATAAAGTAAATAGCTTTAGTTATTGAATATATGAAGAAAGTAATTCTGCCGTTGGTGGCAATCATGATATTGGGGCTTGCGGGCTGTATCGACAATGATATCCCGTACCCCAGGATTCAGCCCAACTTCACTTCCTTTGAGGTGGATGGGCAGAGCCGTGTGGCCCAAATCGACACGCTTAACCGTAAGGTTACTGTATATCTCCCCGATGCTGCTGACATAGATATTTATAATGTCAAGGTGACGGGATATACAATCAGCCCAGAGGAAGCTAAAGTGGTGGGCGAGGCCATCACTTCGCTCGACCTCTCGGAGCCCCAAATCGTAACCCTCAGCCTATATCAGGATTACGACTGGACCATCCAGGCCGACTACCAGGTCGACCGCGAGTTCCAGGTAAAGGGAGAAATCGGCACCTCGACAATCGATCCCGTCAACCATCGCGTGCTTGCCACGGTGCCCGACAATCTCGACCTCTCGGCCTTGGAAGTAACGGCGATGAAACTCGGCCCCGTTGGATCCACGCAGTCTCCCGACCTTGCGGGACAAACGGTGGATTTCTCCTCGCCTTTCACGGTCGATGTGACTTCCCACGGCCATGTTGAGACGTGGACCATCTACGTTGATGTCACAAAGGCCAATGTCTTCACTGAGAGTGTCGACGCCTGGACCCGCGTTATTTGGGCCTATGGCAACGCTCAGGCTGGCCGTGACAACGGTTTCGAATATCGTGAATCCACTTCTCTTGATTGGATTACAGTGCCTAACGACTGGATTGAGCACAACGGTGGCGATTTTACTGCCCGCATCATCCACATGGAACCGGCCACCACCTACGTCGTGCGCGCTTACACCAAGTACACCGCCACCGACGGTACTGCCACTACCGAATATGGCTCGGAAATTGAGGTGACTACTGGCGTGGAGCAGCAGGTGCCCAACGCCTCGCTCGATGAATGGTGGCTCGACGGCAAGGTTTGGTGTCCCTGGGCCGAGGGTGGCGAAAGCTACTGGGACACTGGCAACAAGGGCGCCACGACATTGGGACAGAGCAACTCCGTGCCCACATCCGACACATCTACCGGCATGGGACAGGCCGCAATGCTGCAAACCAAATTCGTGGGCTTGGGCATGTTAGGGAAATTGGCCTCCGGCAACCTCTTCGCTGGTGTGTATGTGCGCACTGATGGCACCAACGGCGTGTTGTCGTTTGGTCGTGAGTTCGACCAGCGTCCCACAAAGCTGAAGGCTTGGGTGAAATATAGCAATGTGGACATCGACTATGCCCCCGCGTCATACGGCTATTCCGAGTTGAAGGGCCAGCCCGATACCTGCGTCGTATGGTGCGCGTTGATCGACAGCGACACTCCCTGCGAGATCCGCACCAACCCCAGTAACCGCAAACTCTTCGACGAGCATGCTGACGATGTGATCGCCTACGGTCGTTTCCAGAGTGGCTCAGTCATCGCCAACTACACCCAGATAGATGTCGACCTCGACTATGTGTCCACCTCGCGTGTGCCCCGCTACATCTTGATTGTAGCCTCGGCCAGCAAGTATGGCGACTTCTTCACCGGTGGCAACGGCTCCGTCCTCTACATCGACGACATCTCCCTCCACTACGACTACTAAGGGGGCCCGACGTTCGGCGCCCTTTAGGGGCCATCGTTCGGCGCCCGTATAACCATCCCCTCAATAGGATGGAAGTCGACCCGTCCTCGGGTCGACCCTCCAACCTTCCCCTCAGTAGGATGGAAGTCGACCCGTCCTCGGGTCGACACCCCCAACCTTCCCCTCAATAGGATGGAAGTCGACCCGTCCTCGGGTCGACACCCCAACCTTCCCCTCAATAGGATGGAAGTCGACCCGTCCCCGGGTCGACACCCCCAACCTTCCCCTCAATAGGATGGAAGTCGACCCGTCCCCTGGTCGACACCCCCAACCTTCCCCTCAGTAGGATGGAAGTCGACCCGTCCCCGGGTCGACACCCCCAACCTTCCCCTCCCTCGACTTGTTGTAATATTAATGGCACAAGAAGAGCTGATAATATTACCCTTGGAGGACGAACCCCCGGTGGAGGGTTACTATGGGAGGATGGAAGTCGGGGCGCCCACGCCCCGACCTGACACCTTCTATAAGCCCGATTTTCAGTGGGTTGCTAATCGTGAGGAGAAGCAGCGGGCGTTGCAACGCGCGGCTGACGAGTTGTTAACCGACTGTGACAAAGAGGGTTATGTATTGATGAATTATGGCGACTTTTTGGAGCGGTTGTCACGCCATTCTGGCATGTCGGTGCCTTTCTTAGTTGATAATCAGTGGGCTGTAAAAAATTATCTCGACCAAGCAGGCTTGGCAGCTGCTCCAGATTGGTATCTTGAGCGCCGAACCCTCCGCAAGACCGATTCAGTAGTGCTTTACGCTACCAAGGAGGTGCCACCAATGATTCGCCAACGTCCTTATAAAAAGGCACTTACATTGATAAAATTCGCCACTCTGACCCTGCCCGGGCTCACTCCAAGCGAACTTCAACGCCTGGGCGAAATGATTGACCAATGGGTGAAAACACCTCGCTATCGTGTTCATCTTAAGGCACTTGCGCGTTGGTTCAACCACCGGCGACGCATGCTCGACGCCCGCACCAAGCGCATGGCCAAGGAGATTCTTACTCCCGACGACAAGCAATTGATGACCAGGCAGTTGCTCCAACTCGCAACTGCTCGAGGCCACGCCCTCGACCCTAAATCAATATCCCAGCTCGACCGCATTCTTCAACTCCTTGACCATCAACCGGGTGACATCCATTCCCTCCTCCACCGCGCCGCCTATGACGTAAGCGTAGCCCAGGGGGGCCGGCCTTGGACGGCCGTAGATAACTCAAGCAAAAGCCCTGTAATTGATAGGCCCCTGCTCAACCCCGCCACGCTAAAAGCCATTGAGGCATCCACCGAGCGGGCCCAGCTACTCCTTGCCGAGGTCTTCGAGGAGAAATCCACCGGAAATCCCGAAAATCCCGAAATTCCCGGAAATCCCGGGAATCCCGTGAATCCCGGAAATCCCGGTAATCCCCCCGTCGCCATCCTGCTCAAGGCTCTGATGCAGCGCCCTGAATGGACCCGCGAGGAGATAGCTCCCCATTGCTCGGCTTGGCCATCGGTCGACCTCGCCTTGGAGGCTGTCAACGACTACGCTATGGAGCGCGTGGGCGATACAGTGGTGGAAATCGATGGCGACACCATTCACGTCACCACCGATTACCTCCCCTATCTCTAACCTTCCCCCCTTTCCTCCTTTTATCCTTTCCTCCTTTAAATAATAAAATGCCCCTCTTTCCTCTTGCCTCTTTACTCTTGCCTCTTGCCTCTTGCCTCTTTACTCCTGCCTCTTTACTCTTGCCTCTTGCCTCTTGCCTCTTGCCTCTTGCCTCTTTACTCTTTCCTCTTGCCTCTTTCCTTTCGTCAACAATTCTCCCGAAAGGATTGTTAAATTACCCCAGTTCGGGATAAAAAAGTGGCATAATTATTTGATAATGTGGGG
>CAZLSW010000097.1:0-9830 GCA_964562375.1 uncultured Muribaculaceae bacterium
TGGCCTCGCAGATTAAGATCACCCTCGGGGGTTGCGTCAAGGGCGTCTTGAAAATGCTGAAGGGCCGTGGGGTAGTCGCCGAGGTCGCTGTAGACGCGGCCGCCGTAATAAAGCACTTCGGGAAGCATCGTTTTGTCGCTCTTGTAGTAGTCGTATACAGCGAGGTAGAGGCTGTCCGATGTGTGCCTTGCATAGTTCTTGTCATTGACCTTGATTCGAAGGAAGTCATAGTAATGGCAATCCTGATTGGATAGGCCTTCAGGGTTGATTGAGTCGATGGCGGCCAGGGCGGCTGCCGGGTCGCTCTCGCTCAAGGCGTAGATTCTCGTCAGCTGCGGGTTGTGGCTTGCTCGGCTTCCGCAAGCCGTCAATAGGGCGATAATAGTAAGTGTGACTATATAGATTAGTTTTTTCATTTAAAGTAGTTATTCGTGGGCGTTGGCGAAGTAGCGCATGAATTGCTCTATTACCTAGGACATGGGCTGCCGATTGGAAACGCACTTTTCTTTGAAGCGCTGGAACACGTCCGGCCGGAGATTAAAGGAAGTGGAGCGGCGAACGGGTTTCGTGGTGGTATAGGACGGTCCCATGACGATTGCCTCGAAGTTGATGTCAGCTCGTGAAATGCCGTTGGATGGCATTGTGCCGTTGGACGGGGTGGCAAGTGTTTTATTGTCTGTCATAATGTTCCGTGTAAGTGTGGATTTATTGATTTATTTAAATCAATAAATATTGGTTTATGTAAACATGTAGGATAGTTGTTGTTCTGGCTGAGACCTCATGAAGGGGGAGGCGGATGGGTGGTGGAGGTGTTGAGTTTCATGATGACAATCGAGTTATGCGCCATTTGCGCGGCATCGCAAAGGTACTAAACTTTGTCGGGATTTATAGCTTTTTAGTGTGGTAATTACCACAAGAGAGAATCGGCTCAAAAATGCCGAAAAAATCATATTGATAATATGCGCCCATCTTCGCGCATGAGTAAGCGTAGCCTGTTCAAGGGGATGGGATTGTCAACTTTGGGAAAATAGTTATGGGGGATTGCGTATTTATTTTCTTATGTATTTATTGTTTTGTGTAAATAATTAATTATGTAAATATGTAAGGGTGGTTTTGTCTCGGAATCTCTTCGCGAGGGGAGGAGAAAATGGGGTTGCGGATTTCAAAAAAAGTGCATAAATTTGCAGCGATAAAAACATGAAAAAAAATGTGATTTAAACATATTGATAAGGAACGCCGCCGCTAATGGCGACGCAACGCGGAGCCTAAGAATAAAAATTAATATGTTAGAGGAAAAAAACGAAACTAAAGTTGTTGGGTTGGATGATGAGGTTTTAGAGCTTTATCGTCAGAAAAATTATGTTTTAGGAAAGGTGTATGGTGAGAGTTTTACACCTTTGGAGTTGGATGATTTTTTCAGGGTGCTGTTTGGCAGAGATAAGGGGATGAACATTGAAGAGGGGATGTTGCCATTTGAGTCGGAGTTTTGTCAGGAGTATTTGATTTGGCGTAATCAGAAGGATAGGGGTGTTAAGAAGATTGATTACAGGGGGTGTGCTAAGAGACTTTACAATGGCTTGGTGCTTTATCGGGGTTTATTGAAGCAAGATTGTAAGGAAAAAGAAGAAAAGGGAGAGCATTTGTCGGAGGGGGATTATCGGCATCATACAGGGTTGGTTTTGCTCGATGACGATGGCGAGTTGAAGATTGAGCGTAGCGATAAGGTTATGTCTAGTAGTTGGGCATTGACTTATCCTGTGACCTTCATCGGCAAGCGTCCTTTGGCTAAATATGCACGCTATCTTTATGGGTTTGTGATTGATTTGGATGGTGTTGGTCTTAAACAATTGGATTGCTTCCTGGATTATGCTTTTAATACCACAATGGATGAAATGAGTGCCGTTGGGGTAGTGGGGCATTATGGGGAAGCCTATTATCCTCAACCCAATATTATCGTGAACAGTGGTCACGGGCTGCATTTGTATTATTTGTTGGATACGCCTGTGGCGATGTTCATTGACAATTGTGCGATTCTGTCGCGTGTCAAACGTGCGCTCATCGAGAGAATTTGGAACACATTCACCTCTACAATTGAGCAACCTCAGTATCAAGGTATCTATCAGGGGTATCGCGTGCCTGGGACCAAAACGAAATTTGGGGAGGAGGTTACGGCGTGGTATGTGAAGAATCGAGATTATTATACCTTAGAGGAACTCAATCTTAATTTGAGTTGGAAGAGCGATAAGGGCAAGATGCTGATGACCGATGATGAGATCAGTCAGCTTAAGGGTAAGGGTCAATACTCTCCAAACAGAGTGACTTTGGAGGAGGCTAAACGCCGGTGGCCAGATTGGTATCAGCGTGTGGTGGTGAAAAGTGAGAAGTGTGGACAGTGGAAAGTGAGTCGTCGTGTCTATGATTGGTTTTTAAGGCAGTTGACAACCGAGCAGGCACGAAAAGTTGTGGTGGGGCATCGGTACCATTGCATACGATGCTTGGCGGCTATGGCCTGGAAATGCAGATTCGACGTGATAATCAAGAAAAATCAGCGGAGGCCTATTGTGCTTAAAGGGGTAACTCTTGAAGAATTGCGAAAAGACGCATATTCTTTGATGGAAGCGTTCGAGAGCAAAACACAATCGGATGACAACCATTTCACTTCAGATGATATTGAGTCTGCTTTGCTTGGATATGGAGAAACCATGTTTAAGATGACCAAGAAAACTTTGGCACTGTTGTCGGGATTAGATGTTCCCATAGGAACCCGCCGAAATGGGCGAAACCAACAATTACATTTAAAAAGGGCTCGTGCATTAAGAGATTTAGATCGAGATACCCCATGGGATATCAATAGAGGCCGAAAGTGCATTGATGTTAAGAATTTAAGCAGAGTGGCTTGGGAGATTTTTCGATGGCAACGTGAAAACCCTAATAGCAACAAGGCGGCCTGTGCCCGGGCTTTGCAGTTGGATCCACATACAGTAGCGAAGTGGTGGATATTTGGTGGGAGCCGCTCCATCCCGCAGCAGATTGCCGACTGGAGATCTGCTAATCCAAACAGTACCAATAAAAGTGCCTGTGCCCGTGCTCTTGGCTTATCCCATCCCACCGTTCGTAAATGGTGGAATCAGGCCACTATAGATAGCCATTTGAAAATTTAACTAACATTCCCTACCCCATTAAAGGTCTTATTGTGGTTTGATATAACAACAAGAAAAAGATATGTGTTATGAGTGAGCAAGAAAAATTGGCGGTGATATACGCCAGGGTGAGTTCGGCGGGTGAGCGGCAGTCGACCGATAGGCAGATTGCCGATCTGAAGGACTATGCCCAGAGGAGCGGATTGAAAGTATTGGAGGTGTTCGAGGAGCATGCGTCGGGAGCGAGGTCGATCAAGGAGCGCACAGCGCTGCGGCGGTGCTTCGACCGATGCGAACGCGACGGTATAGGCGAGATATTGGTGTGGGAGTTGTCGCGGCTAGGGCGCAACGTGTGGGACCTTCACGCCAACATCAAGTGGTGTCTCGACCACCGTGTCAACATCCGCTTTTTCAAGGAAGGATTGTCGTTGATCCAAGCCGACGGCACTGACAATCCGATGATGCCGATATTGGTGTCGGTGCTGGCCACCTGCGCCGCCATGGAGCGTGACAATATCACCCGCAGGCTGCAATCCGGACGTGAACGATACAAGGCCAACGGGGGTAAATTGGGACGTCCCGCGGGTACCGTCATGTCGCTTGAGGATAAGCAGGAGAAGTACAAAGGGGTGCTTCGTGAGTTGCGTCGCGGCACGAGCGTGCGCCGAGCGGCCAAGCTTTGCGACGTGTCGGCATCGACTGTACAGCGCCTAAAAAAGGAATTTAATCTTTGAGAAGTTAGAGGGTAATTAGCTTTCAATCATCGGTTTAAAGCAAATGAATATCTACATAAATACATAAATCAATAAATATTTAATTGCACAAATACATAAATCAACATTTACATAAATACAGGTTTAAAGAATTATTGCTATATTTGCAATCTGATAAATTAAATACCATGCCATCCACAATGAAAGCAAAGACTATATGCGTGGCCAACCATAAGGGCGGAGTGGGTAAGACATCCTCCGTCGCATCGATAGGGGCCATCCTCGCGTCGCGCGGCAAGAAGGTGCTGATGGTCGATCTTGACACTCAGGCTAATCTCACGCGCCATTTTCTTGAGAAACTTCCTTCGCGCATAATCTACCACGCGATACGCGAGCAGGCTGACCTGCCGATCTATCCCATCCGCGAGAATTTAGACATCGTGCCCAGCGGGCTCGACATGGCCGGCATCGACCTCGAGCTCCAAATGATGTTCAATCGTGAGCGAGTGTTGAAGACTCTTTTGGAGCCTTACGTCAATCTTTACGATTATATTCTCCTCGACTGTCCTCCCTCATTAGGTCTTATCACCATTAACGCTTTGACGGCTGCACAGCGGCTTCTGGTTCCGATGAAAGCCGATCTGATGTCCAACTACGGTTTGACGATGATGGATCAGTTCTGCGTGAAGATGCAGGTGTTGAATCCCGGCATACACATCGATTATATCTTCTTCAACATCTACGAGAAGGGCCAGACGATCACCGATGTGATCGAGGCCGACGTGCGCGCGAAGTACGGCGACAGGGTGCTCTCTACCGTTATCCGCAAGAATAATGAGATATCGAAGGCAGCTTTCGATTACACCGATATCGCCACTTTTAACCCCGATGCTAACGGGGCAAAGGATTTCCAATCGCTTGTCACTGAGCTAGAAAGCAAATTATAAATACATATTTATGTAAATGTACATTTAAATAAATATGTAAATTAATATTTAAATAAATCAATAAATACATATGCCACGAAGCAAGAAACTTGTGGTTCCCCAGGAGGGAACCCAGCCAGCATCGATGCCTTCACCAATCGACAACATGTTCAACGGAGCCACTCAGCGTGGCCAGTCGGCATCGTCCAAAAAGGGTACGACCTTTAGTCTCGATCCAGAGCTCTGCGTCCGTTTCAAGGCGGCGTGCGCTCAGCAAGGAAAATCTATGTCGAGCGTCATCGAGGAACTGATCAACGCCTACCTTCTTTAGGCTTATCCTTCCTCTGCTGTCATTCTACAACTTAATTCAATCGCGCGCCCCCCTTTTCCTTTTTCCCACCCCCTACCCCCTCAAGGGGGAAATGCTTCCTCCCCCTTTCGCTTTTTTTGAGATAGCTGACGCAGGGACAAGCCCTGCGTCAGCCTCTAAAAGTCACAAAAGCATAATGCTTATTATGAGTATTACTTATTTTAATGCTTATCAAAAAACTTTTCACCTAATGTAAGGGACACTAAATCAATGTATTGCACGTGCCAATTTTGCGACAAGTACGTCTTTTAGCGCACAAACTACGACCTTTAGCGCACAAAATTAAGGCTTAAACACGACGTTTAGCGCACAAATCAACGACTTGGCTATTGTTAAGTCGTGGATTTTTTGTACTTTTGGGGCAATAAATTGCAGGTTTATGGAAAAGACAACTCAACATTCGGGACGTCCGGTTTTGGCGCGTGCCAATTCTATGGTCGCAACCAATCGTGATCAATTGCAGAGTTATATCATGACCAGCGCCAAATATGATTTTGATGTGTATGAAAAGAAAATTTTGTACCAAATCATTTCCTTGGCGCAGCCACAACTCGAGGGTTACCGCAATATCAGCGGATTAAAAATCAACCAATGGGGTGATCGGGAGATAACGATGGCCCTCTCCGATATTGGGTCGCCTTCTGACTATTATCGTATCAAGAAAGCCTTTATTAAGATGATGGAGCGCATATACCAATATCAGGATGACCGTTTGTGGATGGCAGTTGCTCTAATCATAAACCCAAAGATAGAGACGTATTCCGGAGTAGTGACGTTTCGAGTAACACGCGAGGTGTGGGATTTGATTTTGGATTTCACCAAGGGATACACCAAATATGAATTGGGGGTGGCAATGGAGTTCTCGTCCGTTTATTCCATGCGGTTCTATGAGTTGATGAGTAACCAATCGCACCCTGTAGTTTACACCATTGAGTGGTTGCGCGAACGTTTTTGCCTTACCGACAAATACAAGCAAATCAACGATCTAATTCGCAAGGTAGTGGAGCCGGCGCGCAAGGAGCTCGATCGCTTGGCGCCGTTCTCTTTCACTTGGGAATATGTGAAAACGGGCAAGAAAGTGACGGCGCTCAAATTTATCCCTGTGAAACATCCCGAGAACCGCGATCCACAGGTGATGAACAGGGAATTGCGTAGGCGCAATGCTGCCACGCTGTGGCAGCCTATCAAGGAGTTCCTACGGGATGAGTGTGGCTTCACTACATTGGAGATAAGGGTTCACGGTAAGTTATGGGAATTATTTCAAGAAACATTTGGAGAGTTGGCCCTTTTTACCATGAAGCAACTTTGGGGAAAAGCCGTCACCAAGGATCATCCCAAGGGCTACCTTATCAACGCCGCCCGCGGCAAAATCAACGATGCGGTAAAAAGCTGATGATCGAGAACCCCAAGTCCTACTTGTAGAGGTCGATTATCTCTTGGGGCAGGAGGGCGTTGCCAACGTCATGGACGGCTGGAGTCTTGAGGAATAGTATGGGAACTATTTCATACCCTTTGGCAAATGGCAGCAGCGAGGATTTGCGGGTCAGTTCTGAGGTGAGCAGTTTGCCATTCTCTTGGGTAGTCCATTTGCGCTCGCCAACAAGCAGCCGTTTTTTGTCCAAGGACTCAGCGACCAGGTCAATCTCAATCTGTTCGGGTTGCCCGTCCTCATTGATGACCGACCCCCACCATCTGCGAGCTTTGCCGTAGATGGTGCCATTAATATCGTTGCCAGAAACTGCGTCACGACAAATCTGTTCCCATCTTCCACCTAAATAGTCGGAGAAGTTGGTGTTAAGGGCTTGTTGGATGGGGGCTGTACGACCCAATTCTATAAACGAACGGTTGGGTACGACAAACTTGAAATAGAAGTCCATAAGCGGGTCAGAAATCTTATAGAGACTCTTCTTGGACGATTTTTCATCTGTTCCGAATGGCACATCCTTGTGAATGAAACCCAAGTCGATGAGCTTCTTCAGTGGCCGCGATAGATTGGTGGCCGGTTCATTACATCGCGAAGCGATTTCCGACAAGCGTTGGGCTCCCGCGCCGATATATGACATGATAGTGGACGTTTTCACTGGATTTTTCACGTCATCAAGAAAAAGTTTGAGTGGTTCCTCGTACAATAGCCCATTAGTGGAAAAAATAAGGTCCCATAAAGCTTTATCGAACGTCCCCAGGGCCTCTCTCAATTCCCAGTAGCGTGGAACGCCACCCCATACGGCGTATTCCTCCACTGCGGATATGGGGTCGAGGTTTAATGCCTCCTGAAGGTAGGGGATGCGAAGAGCGTTCAATTTCAGTATGGCGTCAGCGCGGCCATAAAGGGGAGCCGAGGCATCTAAAAATGTGCCGTACATCATGTTTTGTGACGATCCGCAGAATACCAAATCGTAATTCAGTTGCTTTTCGTCGATGAGTTTTTGAAACACCGATGGCAGCTCTGGCGACTGTTCCACCAAATAGGGAAATTCGTCCAGGCACAAGGCGAACCGCTCCACCGTGCGGTAATTGGCGGCTCGCAGCAGAGTTTCCCAATCGGGATATTCCACCTTGTCAAAATCTGGCAGCGTTTGGGCCAACATCTTGGCCAGCAGGACGCGCTGATGACTACCCTCCGACCGATCGGCCAGATAAAAGACATCTTGAGGCTTCAACACACGCTTAATCAGCTCCGATTTGCCGATTCGGCGCCGTCCGTAAATAGCTACCACCCCTGGTTTTTCCCGCTCTAAGACTTGGGTCAAGCGTTGGGTTTCTTCTACTCTGTCAACAAATTCCATGGGATGAAAAATTATTATGTTCCGCAAACATAATGTTTTCCGAGCATAATTCCAAATTAATTGATAAAAATATTATATCTTATTGGAAAAACCTATGTCTAAGCACACTTGCCTATAGTCACAGCCATAGAATCATTGCCAAAAGCGAGTGAATTCACCCACTTTTGGCAATGAATCGATCTAGATACCTTTGATTTAATGGGCATTTATCCCTCGAACAACTTGTAGCATTACAAAACAAGGATGGTAAAAAACCATACCAAGTGTCATGTTAGAAACCATGAATTAACACCAATGAGTTAATTTGAATCTCTATTTCTCAAAACAAATGGACAACATCTTAGAAGATGATTGTTTCATATGCCAGTTGGATAATTTAGCCACAATTTGAATAAAGGATCTTTGATGTGATATTGCCTGTTTTTTTTGAGGGATTTATCGGCAGCGATGATCCCATGTTTCTCGAGATTTTGCAAATACGCTGATAGAATGTTTGGGGGCAATCCGCTCCGTTCCTTTATGTCCGCCATTCTCATGCCATCTTTGCCTGACGCAAGCGCATTCACTATTTGTTGGGAATAGGTAGGTAGTTCCGAGTAAATGCTCTTAAATTTGTCAGAAAAAATGGATATTAATAAGGGAATGTCTTGGACGGCATTTGAATTTTGTTGGATTATTTGGCCGATTAGAACAGCCGTTTTGACGGTAGGATAAAGCAATTCAAACATAGCCAAGGCTCGTACAGAGTCGTCGCCGAACAAAGAAACAATTATATCCTTAGAGATAGGGGCAAGGTATATTTTCTTTAGACCATCAAAGAATGGGGCATTATAATCAACCAAGGCTTGATGCACTTTACTTGCTGACGCTATCAACATGGGGGCCCCTTCGTTGTAAAGGTAGCGGCGCAGCCTAAACTGCTCATCATAGGAGCACCTCGATAGGAAGTAATCCATATCATCCACCATGACGATTGACACTTGGTTTTTGGCGCAGCGGTCCATGATGTCGGCGGAAGAAAAGACCGATCGACCATCTATCCAAACGCAGCCTGGCCCCACATATGCTTGATTTAGCCGTTGCAGCAAAGTCGTTTTCCCCGATCCCTCTGGGCCGATGATTATGACGGGTTGTGGAATTGCCGAATCGGAGTTGGCGTCAACCTCGGCTTTCAAGGCATCCAAAGCCTCTTCATTTGCGATATAGGTGGAAAGTCCTGGAGTATCAGTCAACGGTATCATCATTCTACAAATTTATAGTGCCACCATTGTCTTAGCAACGGAGAGCGAAACCGTCTCACGCCTCCATTGGATCGTATTACATAGCCATCATGTTCAATCATATTCAGAATAAGACTTAAGTTCTGGTCAGCTTTAATAGGGGATTCCTCGGTATTGTGGATGTAAATGGCTAAGAGTTGATCCTTGGAAAGTCCTTGAGGCCTACGACACAATTCTTTCAATAGCAATCTTGCTCCCGTTTCTTGGCCGTTGTATTCCGATAACCTTTCCGACCAAGTACTGAAATCCTCTCCGTGGGCAACTATGTCGAAAGCCGTATCAATAATCTGTTTGGTAACCCCTTTGCCACTCTTGGGATTATCTTTTACATAGGTAAAGATAAGCTGGATGAAATACGGGATTGGCCATTCAATCTTATCCAAGAGATAGGATATCATTTTTTCGCTGAATCCAATGTGTTCGGCCTCGGCTAAAGCGATGACTAAACCTCTGGCTTCTTTGGGTGACAATGCATCAAAGTCGAAGGCGACTAAATCGTTTATTGTCATCGAAAGATTACGGCTGCGGGTGAAGTTGTGGAGGCCCACGGAACCACAGAAGACCCATCTTATTTTACTACCGGATACCTGCCTGAGGCTACGAAACCAGTTTAAG
>CAZLSW010000098.1:0-9811 GCA_964562375.1 uncultured Muribaculaceae bacterium
CCGTGACCATCGTCCTGGAACTCGATGGAGGCACCTGTGTCGGCACCTACACCCCGTGACACCCCCTCCCCTAATTTAATTCCATGAAAGCATTGTTTATTCGAATTAGCGATTTACTAAGCAAGACTCCCCAGCTGGTATCATGAGCCCCGGATGGCGGTCGAGGATACCAGCTGGACCAAACCACGGTACCCATCCGCGATATAACTTGTCTGAAACATTTCACCTAATATCGATAATTTTAACTACTTTTGCGATAACGATACCCATGGATTATGTCGCTTGCTTGAATCCCGCGCCATGAGAATAACCACACTGATAAAAACACTTGACTTGCGGCCGCTGCTTGCGGCCGTGACGGCGGTATGCGCTCCGGCGAGCCTCCACGCCGAGACGTGGGGCAACCGCACGCTGTCGTGGTCGCCAAAGGACGGCTCAGCCGTGTTCAACGAGGAGGACCCGGGGATGATCGTCCTGGCCGAGCATGTCGACGCCCTGGGATACCCGAGGATGACGGTCACCGGCGCGCCGGGCTCGTCGCTGGCCGACGTGGCGACGCTCCACGGCCGCGACGGCCGCGGCCACGCCGTCAGGGAATGGCTCCCCGTGCCCGCGTCGGGCGGATTCTGGCGATACCCCTCCACCACCGATGTCACCGGCGCCGCCTCGGCTTTCTACGGGGACTCGCGCCCCTACTCTACGGCCGATTACGAGCCGGGGGCGATGGGGCGCCCCACAAGCATGCAAGGCCCGGGATCGGCATGGGGGACAAGGGCGAAGACCACGGCCTACAGCGCCAACAAGGCGGGTACGTCGTCCTCCACCGGCAGCGCCGACGAGCTGGCCTGCCTGATGATCAAGATGAGCGCCTCGGGCACGCTCTCGGTGCCGTCCTGCTTCCCAGAAGGGCGCCTGCGGGTCACCCGGGTCGAGGACGAGGACGGACGCGCCGCGTTGACATTCACCGACAACGCCGGTCGCGTAGCGCTTGAGCGCAAGGTCCTGGCGTCGGGAACCTTTCTCGACACCTACAGCGTGTACGACCACCGCGGCGACCTGCGCTACGTCTTCCCGCCAAACACCATAGTCTCCCGGGGGATGCCCCACGCCCTTCTGCGCCAGGAGGCCTCCGACAAGGGGTGGATATTCGATTACGACGTCAACCACCGCCCCGTCGCCGTGAAGGCCCCGGGAATCGCGGAGGTCTATACGGTGTACGACGCCTGGGGGCGAGTGATCATGACGCAGGACGGCGTCCAGCGCTCCTCCGACCGGTGGACCGTCACCAAATACGACCGCCGGGGACGCCCCGCGCTCGAGGGACTCGTCACCCTGGCCGGCGCCACCCGCGAGTCGCTGCAGGCGCTGTACGCCGACTCCCTCCTCGTCGAGAGCCGTTACACCCAGCCACGGTACGGATGGCTCGGATACACCAACGCCTGCGGGCCCTCGGGCCTGACCCCCTACCGAGCGTGGTACTACGACGACTACGACTTTTACCCCAACCCCAATCCCGAGAGCTACCTCCTGGGGGCGCGCGACCTCTCCTTGGCGCTGCCCGGGCAGGGGATGTGCACGGGATGGGCCGTGAAGTGGGACGACACTTATGTCGTGGGTGCCGCCATGTACGACCACTCCGGCCGCCCCCTGGCGCAAGCCGAGATCGGATACCCCGACTGCGACTGGCAGGTGGTGGAGCGGATCGCCTACGACTTCCGCGGAAACCCCACCACAAAATGGCTCACCCTGATAGACCCAGCCATTATAGCAGACACAGTCAAGAAGGCCACCTATACCTACGCCTACGACGACCTCGACCGACTGACATCCCTGAGGATAAAGGTGGAGGGCCAAGGCGAGCGCACGATTCTCGCCAACGCCTACGACCCGGTGGGACGCCTCGCGTTCTCGCGAATGGGGGCGCTGACCGTCGACCGCGGATACGACATCCGGGGCAACCTCGCATCCGTGTCGTCCCCCGCCTTCTCCCAGACCGCCCACTACGGGCCAAACCCCGTCGACCCCTCCAAGCCCTGCTACGGCGGATTCGTCGCCGCCACGGTCGACTCGCTCGCCGCCGAGGGGCGCTCCCACTCCACGGCCTACGCCTACGACAACGCCGGCCGCCTGCTGTCAGCCCTGGAGACCGGCGACCTTTCCGCCGCCCTTAACGAGACTTTCGCCTACGACAACGCCTCCAACGTCACCGCACTCGCCCGCTCTTACGGATCCGAGGACGTCCAGCGCGCACTTGTCACCTACAGCCGCAACCGCCCCGTGGCCGTCGTCGACTCCTCCACGGCCGCCCTCTCGGGCGTGATACCCCGATTCCCCGCCAACGAGGAGGGGTACTCGGGATTCTCCCATGACGACAACGGGCGCCTGACCGCCGACCCCACCCGGGGGATAACCTCCATAACCTACCGCGACTGGGGGAACCTCGTCAAGCGGGTCACATTCGGCTCCGGCTCCACAATCGACTACGACTACCGCCCCGACGGCGCCCTCGCCAGCCGCAAGTACACGGCCCGGATCGGCTCAACAATCGTCCCGTTTGACCCCGCCGACCCCGGGATCTCCGCCATGTCGGAGACCCTGGTCGAGCGGCCGGCGCTGACCTACACCCGCTCCCGCGTTTACCGCGGGCCCTGGGAGCTCACGCCCGAGGGGCGCCTGATCCTCCACACCCCCGCCGGCGTCTACGACGTCGACTCGGGGCGACACTACTGGCACCTGGCCGACCGCCTGGGGCACGTCCGCGCCGTGGTCGGCGAGGACGGCGCCGCCGTGCAGGCCACCCGCTACTTCGCCTCGGGCGTGCCTGTCGACGTGGCCGTCGCCGCGAGCGGCGCCACCGCCAACGACCGCCGGGCCGAGGCCCTGCCATGGATCGCCGACGAGGGCCTCTACTGGCTCGACAACGCCGCCCGCCAGCGCGACCCCCTGCTCTGCCGATTCATCACCCCAGACCCCCTCGCTGCCAAGTACCCCTCCCTCTCCCCATACTCCATGCTCGCCGCAAACCCCGTAAATTGTATTGACAACGAAGGACGAGACGTGTGTGTATTAAATAAAGGTCAAGAGACCATCGGCCATATGGGACTATTGGTGCAAAATGAACAAGGGAAATGGTCTTACTATTCCATCAATGGAATTAACATGAATATCCCTCTCACCAACACATTTGTTGGAGGCAGGAGGAAGAATGAGTATAATGTAGGGAGTTGGGACTCCCCAGAAGACTTCCTGTCCTCAGATTTTAATCGAACCGGGGATAAAGAAGATTACACTGTGGATTATTATGAGTATCAGGAAGGTTTAATCCTTGACACCACACCAGAACAAGACAAAATCATAAGCGATACTTTCACGAACATTGGTGAAACCACGGAATATAACCCCATGAATAACAATTGCGCAACTACAGTAGCCAAAAGTTTAGAGGCCGCCGGAGTGAATGTCCCTCATCCCAGCCTTAAGATAACCGATGCGTTACCTAGCTCCCCGTTCAAAACAGCACTTTCAATAATCAAGCCAAATTTAAAGATTGATTTTTCAATACAGCCTAAGACTCAGTTCAACGCACTTCGCGAAAGGTATGGCGATGCACAATATATCACAAAACCATAATACCATGCATTCCCAGTCCCCCAGACATAACAGGCACAGGTTTACGAAGTCAATAACCCAATTTTTGTTTGGAGCTATTATCTTTGTGGTGTCGTGCGCCAATATAACAGCTTTGTGTTGGGAACACCCGCTTCTGTTTATCTTTCTTAATTTGCCTCTGTCATTCCTATTGTTTTGCGCCATATTGTTGTGGAATCATGTGGCATTGGAAAAATTATCGTCCCGGAAGGGCGCAGTAATAGCCGATATTCTTTATATAATCCTCACGCAATCTCTCATCTTCCTACTCCTCTACTATAAATATGGATAGAATTAACCCCAAAGCCTTAAAAGCCTTAAAAGGCGGGGCTACAATCATAATTTCTATGATGATTACAGCGGGAATCTTTCTCTGCGTATATGCATTCTTTTATATTGGTAAATTTGATAGCGATCAACAAAACGAAGAGACGAAGATCGCTTTCGGATTAAACTGGATTTTCTACGGACTAGGATTATTATTGTACTGCTTATGGCTGACATGGAACCATTTAACCCTTGAACGCCACATCGGGAAGTGCATGGCGCTGACGTTGGATATACTCATTGTGTTAATTATAATAGCCATTTGCATTAATGCGACTCCATGGCTCTAATGTATAACCTATGGCAAATCTGAATATGGGTACCCTCTCTTACTCTAGCGCACAGACTGTGGTGAACGTGGCCGCCGCCCGCCAGCGCGACCCCCTGCTCTGCCGCTTCACCACCCCCGACCCCCTCGCCGCCAAATTCCCATCCCTCTCCCCCTACTCCATGCTCGCCGCCAACCCCGTAAACCTGGTAGACCCGTCCGGGGAAGCATGGGAACCTATTAAGAATGGTTGCGAACTAGTCGGTTTTGGTTGGGTTGATTCCAAACTCTCTTATGGAGATGACGGAAAACTCCATCCAGGCTTGTACGAGCAAGCGATTTTATTTACATCTCTTGGCGCTGAAGGACAGACTTTTGATCCAGACTCCGATTTCAATATGGGAACATCTACAGCTATCGTTTACAAGGAAGATGGTTCCACCGAGGAATATGAGGCTTGCACATACCCCTCGGACTTAGAAGCATACCCAACTATTCCTCCAGGCCTATACGAAGCGCAAGTTGGCAAGCACAACAATCAATATGCTGCCCTACGCATGTCAGATGTAGGGACAAAAAACTTTAGCAATTCAAGCATCGAGTTAGGACAGCCAAACCCTGCGGCTAAAGATCGAACCACTGCTGTTGGTATAAATATCCATAAAGACGGTGTGAACAATCTAACTGGAAAGACTACGCAAAATAAGCCAGTTTCTGCTGGATGTTTCTTGATTAACAATAAACAATGGAACTCATTTATGAGCAACTTCAAAAACACAAAACAAGTGATTGGAGTGGGAGTACAAAGATAGAATCATGAACCGGAGCATATATTTTTTAATCATGTCAATCCTGACATCGGCGTTTTGCACTCTAGATTCTATGCCACCCTCAAACTTACCCCATCCTCGATGGTTATCGGTTTCGACAGGGAATTTGGCATCGATTTCGACATTGCTTACAGACTCCATAAATGGATTCTCCCCTGCTCAGCCAGTGCGCCATCATACCCAAGATACCCTTGCCTCCATTATTCGATCTTATTTGGCCGAACTGCCTACAGACACGGCTACAATCTGCTTTATCAATCTTGCACATTGCGGCTCTTTATGGTATGTGTCAGAGATATCTGAGGTCAGCGCCATCACCATATTATCCTATAACGATTACGATGCTGAAAGTTGCGATGATTGGATTAATCGGGCTGACCTACATCTTGGCTTATATGTTGAGTTTTCCCCTTTGGGGAGTATATGCACCAAAGGATTCATACTTTATACCGATATATGTGGCTACTTAAATGACTCAACGGCATTCCCTATAGGAATATGGGAGCATTATGATCCATTAGGCAACATCCAGTATCATGTAGAATACCCATCGGTATGTGTGAATCACGATCCCGATTTAACCCTTCTTACGGAAAACCATCTCCCTACGCCCTTAGCGGCCTCTGATTTTTTGTCTATAATATGGAGGGGTAGATCCCTACGAATCGAACGATTTGAAAATGGTCTGCCAAACGGTTTTTGGAAAACCTTCCAAACATTCTCGCATACCACCAATGCAACTGATGACATTCGTCTAACCGGTATGGGTTCCCTTAAGGACGGGTGGCTTACAGACACAATGGAAACCTTTGACCGTGGCCGCAAAAGATCCCAGTTTAGTCATATTCAACGATGCAGCACCATCGAACGCGCCAATTCCTACTTCCATACCCAAGATGGTGTTTCTATCGCCCTTAGTCAAGGTTTTTCTACCGACGGCTATCTGACCGAGGAAGGATGGATCGCCTTTTTGGGCGATGATTGTGAACAAGATGTATTGGAAATTGGAGAATGGCGTTACTACAAGAACGGCCAGATATTAGAAACTCGAAATTGGGATAAGTGAAATCTGTACTACTCCCCATTTTTTGGACCGGTTGTGAGAGAACAAAATAATCACTAACTTAGCAACCGCAATGGCGAAGGAAACCCAAGAGAAGTACAGCGCAGCCTTAGCCTTTAAGGCGCAAGTCGCGTTAGCGGCAGTTCAGAATCAGCTGACAGTCGCGGAGACCCTGGTCGAGCGGCCGACGCTCACCTACACCCGCTCCCGCGTTTACCGCGGGCCCTGGGAGCTCACGCCCGAGGGGCGCCTGATCCTCCACGCCCCCGCCGGAGTCTACGACGTCGACTCGGGGCGACACTACTGGCACCTTAACGACCGTCTGGGGCACGTCCGCGCCGTGGTCGGCGAGAACGGCGCCGCCGTCCAGGCTACGCGCTACAACTCATCCAAATCCACATCCTGCTTATTGCGTTAATGGGTTGGGTTCGCGCGCTTATGCCAATGCGACGCACTAACCCGTGCATAGACACATATTTACATAAATAATTAAATATATATTTACATAAATACATATTTACATAAACAAGACAATCGATTGGCCGACAACCATTATGGCAAAAGCGATTCCACGAGTTTCTGGGCTTGGGAAAGGGAGGGGGTGGACAGGTCGATAATAGACATAGCTGCGTATATGTCCATGTTGGGCCGAACGAAGCGACGACGCCGACAACCATCGATTGTTGCGCTTACCACATAATGGCCTTTGGCATTGACCGTGATGCGGAAATCGCTCACAGTTCTTCCAGACGAGTCGGTGAAAGCAATGGGCTCTCGCTTTGGAGTGTCCGCGACGCAGCTGTCAATACGCTCGCTAATAGTTGCCCAGATGATTTGCGACCAAGGCGCGCCTACACCGTGGGCCTTAGCATACTCCCGGAATTTATGCAACGCTTGCTTTACCTTGTGGAGATGGGTGGCAGCGCGCGGAATATCGTTCTCTCGGGCGAACGCCACCAGGTCGCTATATGTGATATCTTGCATCTTCCCTCTTATCGACAAGCATCGCTCATGTTGCGGACCCGAGGCGCGCTCGTTGAATATGAATGTCATGTCGTAGGCCGGGGATAGTCTCCAACGTCCCCCCTCTTCCAACAGGAAAGAGAAATTTTTGTTATGGTCGTCGGTGTTGTTGCCCAACACATTGAATACCATTCGGCGATAGATCTCCTCAACTTCAGTTTCAGTGCATCCCATCTCGCGGGCCGTGGCCACAAGATCCTCATAGGATGTCGCTTCGGGATTTATAGCCGCGAGCGTCTGCGCGTGTATTTTTCTACTGTCTTTGCGATCGAATCTTTTGGTCAAGAAATGATTCACACCTGCCACTGGCATTAGTTGGCATTCCTCCATGTCAATGCCTGCGTCCAAAGCCATTTTGTGGTAAGCCATCTCCAGCTCAGCCATAGGCATCTTGGCATCGCCAAACTTCACCAAACAATAATCAAATCCGTCAAGCCCGTCGGTTTGCCCCGACCTTATTTCACCGGTATCGGAATTGATAGCCACGATAGCTTTCATCTGACGCCCTCCCGCCGAGGTACCCACGGCCAGCAACGCCTGCATAGTCAATTCCTCCCCGGGAAAGATCGCAACATTTTCCCTGTCGGCCAAGACCTTCACCGCTAGTTGGTAGAGCGCGGCCATATCTATGCCACGAGCACTCTCCAATTCGCAAGCCGACGGCTCAAACTCCAAGGCGCCCATCCCGCGATGTCCTATGAACATCAATTTGTACAGAGGCGTGACTTGCGATCGAGGAATTTTGTTGGCTCTTACCCATTGGTCAAACAACGCATTACCCCATGAGTCGGGTAGCGAGTCGGCAAGAAACGGGGGGAGTCCTTGATAAATGCGTCTGTCATCGCCGTAAACAGGCATATGGGGGTTGTAAGTTGACAACGGTAGTAGCAACGGCGCCACATCGGGTCGATGATCAAGCGCCGGATTAAACACGAAGTAGGTGGTGCGACGACGCTCGTCCCACACCAATCGGCCAAGCTCCTGGCCCCAAAGATTTACTTTTAGGAAATTCATGATTTCGGATGTCGTACGCGTTGTTTCTTCTTCAAATTATCATCGTAAAGATATGGCGACTCGGGGAGCTCGGGAATCATTTTATCCCATCCTTCCTCAATCCCCAAGGAGCGCATAAGCTTGAGCAAAACACTGAAGGAGATATCGGCCATGTTGCCAGTTTCGAGCTTATAGAGAGTGGTCATCCCTACGCCCGCGGCCTCGGAAAGCTGCTTGCGCGTCATATTCAGACGCATACGATAATCCCTAAGACGCGCCCCTAAGATTCCTAATATCTCCGGTGGTGTCTGCGACTTATATGTATATATCATAATTTTGATAGTTATAGTTATAAATACAACATATCATTCACTTTTGTGATATTAATGACGCAAAGATAATCATTGGTTTTCAAATATCCAAATCCGAGGGCGTCCAACCCTTGAAAAAGTAGCAACTCAGAAATAAACAACTCAGAAATAAACAATTTGGCAATCACGTTAAATATGACTATTTTTGCAAAACATTCTTGGAAACAATGAAAGATGCACTCATCTCCCGGCAAACGAATACGGTGTGACCGATGGCAAACATAAAAGTATCGGTCTTTTGGAGGTGACGAAGGATGATATGTTCAAAACTTAAACTTTATAATTAATTGAAACAAAACAACTTTTGTACTTATGGCACAATTATCGGAAGAGAGAATTCTGGGGATTTGGTTGCCGGTGACGGCGGTCGCGGCGATGGCGCTGACACTCGTCGCATTGGCCACGAAGGAGGTGGTTTCGGCTGGGACCACACTTGCTCTGGGTGGTTGCTCGGGGGCGGTTTGGCTGGCAGTCGTGGTAGAGCTTATGCTCGTTTATGAGGCGTTGGTGGAACGTTGGTTCAGTAAGGATAGATCCGTATGGGCGACAGCTTGGTTTGTCATTAGCTTAGCGCTGACAGTGTGGCTCACCCCGGACAAGGATCTTAAGATTGCAACTTTCGCGATAGCCGCAGGGATATTCGCCGTTTTGTTCTTCCTCCCTTACTTCGTCGTGAGGAAGTTTTATAAAGACCGGAAACCGATGTTAAAACCTGTTGTGACCCCAATGGCTGCGGAAGCTACCAAACCACTTTCCAAGCAGGAGGAGGAAAAACGGCATTACCGGGAGGCCATTGACGCTATCCCAGCGAAAACACTCAACTCTATTCCTGAGCTCCTCCGCACCGACAACGGGAAGTTCCTGTTCGTGTTGTTCCGCGAGAGCGACTATCTCGACGAGAAATTCATGCCTACGAAGGTGGGTCAGAGCGGAGGCATTAACCAGTCGCTCTATTCGTTCGTGGCCCACACCATCACCTCGGCCCTGAGGATCAAGATGCACAAGTGGCCCGACTTTGAGAGTTGGTGGAGACTGAACGAACCGTCCAAAAAACTCCACGACTACAAGCAAGCCACCAAGGACAAGCCCAACGAGGATCAAAAGCACATTGCCATAATCATGCGCAAGGCCACCCGACTGCGTCCCGAATTGGAGACGAGCGCCATCCGCAAGATGCTCCTCAAATACTGAAATCATTCCAAAAAACGACAGTCCCGTCACTCCCAATGTGGCGGGATTTTTTGTGCGTCTACGAACGCTACGATCGGCTCAAAAAGTCATGAAAAAC
>CAZLSW010000099.1:0-9389 GCA_964562375.1 uncultured Muribaculaceae bacterium
ACGCTCAAATGCCACCTGGTGAATAGTATTTATCCCGAACTGGGGTAAATTGTATACCGTCTTGGCATTCACCCGGGGAAGGGCCTCGCCAAAATGCTCCTTCAGCCGGTCGTGAACCTGGGGCGCCGACAGGAAAGGCTACTGCCGCAACTCCCCCACCACGAAGTCCTCCCAGGCATCCAGCTTGTGCGAGTAGAGACGCTCGTAGCTCTGGCTGCGGACAAACTCATCCTCGCTCATGCGAACGTACTTCCCCACCGTCTGCCGGTGGAGATCCAGCATCCGCGCAATCTGAATCCGGTTGAAGCCGTCTGAAAATAATTGATTAACTTTGTACCACATAAGATACTTTTGCTTTCTTGAAGTATCGCTCATAGCGTCGCTGTTTTGGGTGTTCAAACCACAAAAGTAGCGATGCTACTTTTATCGGGAAAGTGTCGATTTTACTTTCCCGATTTTTGTCGATGCAAAGTTACCGACTACACCGTAGTTGTCTTGCATCGAAAAAATTCACATTAACCCCCTAACACTTTAAGATTATGGCAACTACCGCTTCCCCCAACAACTTCAACCTCACCGGCTTCGTCGCCGTGTCGGCCACCATCCGCAGCTTCGAGAACAGCTCCGTGGCCCGCTTCCCCCTCTCCATCTCCCGCCGTGAGACCGCTGCCGACGGCAGCGAGACCCGCAAGTCGGCGCTCATCAGCTGTGAGTGCTGGTCGAAGACGGCCGACTCGGCCCGCTTCGCGCTCCTGCAGAAGGGCACCCTGGTGAGCATCAGCGGCTACCTCCGCCCCGACGAGTACACCGACCGCGAGGGCAACCGCCAGCAGCGCGTCGTCTTCGTGGCCACCTCGGTAGCCCGTCCCTCCCGCAAGGAGGAAGCCTCCGAGCCCAAGGCTCAGAAGGCCAAGGCCAAGAAGGAGAAGGCGGCCTGACCGCTTCTCCAACCCTCTTAGAAAGAGCGGCTCCCGAGCCGCTTTTTCTGTGCTCACGTCAGTTCTCCCGGTTTAAAAATGATGTCAAACCCAACGTATTACAACTCCAGGGATGCCTCGTTCAACAAAAAGTCATAGATACTCATGATTGTAAGGCCCTCTTGGGTGCGACGCACCGGCACCGGCCGGGAGGTGACGATTATCTTCTTGAAGTTGTCAGACACCGACAGGAGCGACCGTTGTTCCTGGGCTTCCTTTTCAGGGTCGTCCATGAGCCACGCTGACTGGATATAATATCGTCGGCTTCCTTGGTTGCAGACAAAGTCTATCTCAAGCTGCTGTCGCTGTTGGCGCCCTTCCGAATCGCGCACTGTGACGGGCACAACGCCTACGTCAACATTGAAACCGCGCGCACGCAACTCGTTATAGATAAGATTTTCCATCAGGTGGGTGGATTCCACCTGCCGGAAGTTCAGGCGTGCATTACGTAGCCCCAAGTCAGTGAAATAACACTTGTATGGGGTACCGATATGGTTGTTTCCCTTGACATCATATCGCAGGGCACGCTCCATCACAAAGGCGTCCTCCAGATAGTCTATCCAGTTCTTGACCGTGTCCTGGGTAATCTTTGTCTTCAGCCGGCTCTTGAACGTATCGGCCAGCCGCATGGGATTTACCAGACACGCGGTGTTAGAGGCCAGAAGGTTAACCAATCCCTCCAGTTCCTGGTCATTACGTATTTTATATCTCTCCTTGATGTCTAGAATATAAGTCTGCGCGAACAGGTCTTTCAGGAAGGTCTCTTTTTGCTCTGCGGTCGGCTGAGTAAGAATCTGGGGCAAACCCCCATATAGCATGTATTCCTCAAAGCCCTTCTCCGCGGAACCTTGATATGCGCTCATGAACTCGCGAAAGTTCAACGGCTGCATCTTTATCTGATCCCCGCGGCCTCGGAACTCAGTCACTACGTCGGAGGAAAGGAACTTGGCATTGCTGCCTGTCACATAGACGTCAACGTTCTCATGATACAGCAGCCCGTTGACCAGCGACACAAAGTTGTTGACCAGCTGCACTTCATCAAGAATGATGTAGTGCATGGCTGAATCCTTTATACGGCCCTTTATGTGCTGGTAGAGAACCTTGGCGTCCGTCATGTCAAAGTAGTCGGGATTGTCCAGTTGTATCATGATGATATGCTCATCATCAACCCCTTGACTCCGTAGCCAGTCAGCGTAGAGACGGAAAAGCAAGAATGACTTGCCGCACCGTCGTATGCCCGTGACAATTTTAGCCATGCCGTTGTGACGTCGCGCTATCAGGCGGTTTAGATACAAATCGCGTTGTATGACCATAAGTGTGCTCGATTTTTATGTAATATGTTACACTAATCTCGACTACAAAGATAGGGCTTTTGACCGATGTGGGCAAACGGGTCTATCTATTTTATGAAATTCATGACGTAGATTCCGTCGAGGGAGCCAAGGCTGTTTTTACCCGGATTCTTCGGATGGTCGGGGCTGGTGGTGACTTTTTGTCGGCGAAGGTGGAGCGGCTGCCGCAAATGCCAAGCCACGCCCGCAGGGCTCTGAAGGGCTTGGCGTATTGCGCCCGCGTGGCCGCTCCGTTTGCTGCCTCTGAAAAGTTTCACCACCAGCCCGCGACAACCGAAAGGAAGTCAGGGAGAAAAAACAAGACAAAGATGAACGGAACAAGCAGGTTTCAAGAGGTGATTGCGGCCTACCTCGACCAACGCGCCGCTGAAGACGAGCACTTCGCCGCACGCCGCGACTGCGTGGCGCGCCCCATCGGCGACATCATCGCGTGCATACTCAACGACGTGCAGGCCAGCGGTGTCACGGCTATGACCGACGAGGAGGTGTTCGGCCTGGCAGTGCATTACGCAGAGGAGGCCGAGGTGGAAGTCAAGGAGGCTCCCCGGTGCAACATCGTGATGAGCCGCGCCCAACTGACCGACGACGACCGCGCCGAGGCGCGTCGCCTGGCGATGGCCGAACTGCAGCGGCAGGAGATGGAGCGGCTGCGCCGTCCTGCCACGCCGAAGAAACCCAAGGCTCCCGAGCCCCAGGAGGCCGCTCCCTCACTGTTCGACTTCTGAACGATGAAACCGAGAACCGCAATGCAGAAAGAGGTGGCGCAGGCGAGCAAACGCCTGTCGCCCCTCTCCCCGGCACAAGCCAGGGAGATAGCCCGCGAGGCCGTGCCCCATATGGCCAAACTGACGCGCGGAGAGTACATCTGCCTCGACTGCTCGCACTCGTGGCAAGCCGATGACACCCAGGCCGAAAAGGTCATATGCCCCCACTGCGGCGCAGTGCTGGAGGTTGACCGCACACGCAAGAAGAACTTCCGGTTCCTCGACTACGCGATGACCATCACCCGCAGCGGCCGCTATCAAGTGCTGCGCCTGTGGCACGTCCGCGCCACCCTCCGCGAGGGAATGCCCCGCAACGTATGGGTGGGCGAGGCTTTCCAGCGCTGGATTAGCCCCGAGGGCAAGACCTGCATCATAGGGCGTCGCCGCCAGATGTTCGGCGGCTGGTACGCCGACTCCTGGGACTGGCAGAGCGATTTGGAGGTACGGCAGGAGCACCTGGCGCACACCATCTCCACTTCGCTGATTGTAGGCCGGCAGCGCATAATCCCCGAACTGCGCCGCAACGGCTACCGTGGCGACCTCCAAGGCTGCTCGCCCCACGCACTACTCCCCGCTCTCCTTTCTGACCCACGCTATGAGACGCTGATGAAGGCCGGGCAATACGACCTGCTGCGCTACTTCTGCAAGAGTGACTACTACCTCAACAAGCACTGGCCGAGCATACGCATAGCCCTGCGCCACCGCTACCGCGTGACCGACGCTTCGATGTGGATTGACCTCCTCGACCTTTTGGGTTACTGCGGCAAGGACACGCACAATCCCAAGCTGATCTGTCCGGCGAACCTCGTCGCGGCCCACGACCACTGGAAACACGTCCGCGAGGTGCAACTGCGCAAGGAGGCTGCGGAGCGAGAGCGCCAGCGCCAGCGCGACATCGCCGAGCGATACCTGGCCGACCGGGAGCAGGCCGAGCGTGACGAGGCAGACTACCAGGCCGCAAAGAGCCGTTTCTTCGACATCACCATCACCGACGGCGCCATCACCATCACGCCACTGCGCTCAGTGCGTGAGTTTATGGACGAGGGAGCCGCGCTCCATCACTGCTGTTTCACCAACAAGTATTACGCCCGCGAGAACTCGCTGATACTCCACGCCTTGATTGATGGTCAACCCGTCGAGACCATCGAGATTGACCTCACGTCGCTCCAGGTGGTGCAGTGCCGCGCCGCCTACAATGGCATATCCATCCACCACGACCGCATAATGGCGCTGATGACCTCCCACATCTCCGAGGTCGCCCGCTGTCTCACCGCCTGACCTGTCTTGTTCCAGAGCCGCGCCGTCGCCCCACGCCCGGCGCGGCTCGCCGCGCTCCGCCCGCCGAGCCGGAATCCCTGTTATCAAGCCGATATAATCGGAGTAACCATCATTGGCCATTTCTTCAAGGGGTATGAATTTTAGCGCAGCGCTGTTGATGCAGTAGCGCAGACCTCCTGTTTCGCGCGGGCCGTCCGGGAAGACGTGGCCCAGATGGGCGTCACCTGTTTTACTCCGCACCTCCACGCGGCGCATGCCGTGCGACGTGTCGGGCATCTCTCTTATAAGGTTGTCGTCGATTGGCCGCGAGAAAGCTGGCCAGCCGCAGCCCGACTGAAACTTGTCAGTCGAGACAAACAGCGGCTCGCCTGTGGTGACATCCACGTATAAGCCCGGCCGGAACTCCTCGTTGTACTCGTTGAGCCAAGGCCTTTCCGTCGCGCTGTTCTGCGTGACCTCCCATTGCAGCGGCGTCAGCCGTCGCCGCAACTCCTCTTGTGAAGGTTTCTCAAACTTCCTCATATCTAACAACTTAAAGTCTGCGGCCGAAAAGACCGGAGTTGCTGTACATGTTGGTGTCGTCGCCGCGCCATGTGTCGCCAGTGATGGTGTCCTTCCACATGCCGCTCTCGTAGTAGAGATCGTGGATGTGGCCGTTGTTGTCCTGCACGCGGATGCGTCCGGGCGCGCCGTGGCCGTCGTCCTTGACGATGGCGGCAAACTCGCCCACGCCCTTGAACAGCCAGGTGAAGAGGAACAGCGGATAGCGCAGCGGATAGGCCAGCACGTATGCCACGAACACCAGCAGGCGCGCGCCGTCGGCCTCACGGAGGCGCGCGATGTTGCGCGGCAGGCACACCAGCACCAGCAGGCCATAGGATCCGAGCACCATCTCGCGCGAGATGCTGAAGCGGTCGGCCATCATCGCATTGATGACCCAGAAGATGATGTAGCCCGTGACGAGGTAGCCGCACACAGCCTCGGCCGTCTTGCCGCGCGGCTCATCGAGGTCGGCGTGCCGGGCCACGGCGGCGTCGAGGCGCATGATGGCGCCGGTGGCGGCGAAGCACCACACGATCAGGCCCATCAGTCCGCCGAACCACGACAGTCCGCCCTTGGCGCCCGGCAGGTCGAACCACCACAGCGCCCACGGGCCTATCGAAACGAAGTACCACAGCGACGAGCCCAGCAACAGCAGCGACGACCAAACGACATACCACCCGTAGCCGGTGAAGCGGTCGCCACGGCACACCACATCGCTTGGCGACAGCGCGTGCGAGAGGATGTAGACCAGCGCCAGGCCGAGCAGCGCCAGCGCCACCAGGCGCCCGGCGCGCCAGCCGTCGAGCCAGTCGGCCGTGTGGTTGTCAAACTGGCGCGTGCGCCGCTGCGCCTCGTCCCAGTCGCAGAGGCGCCCGTCGGTGGTCTCGACGGCATAGGCGGCGAGGGCGACGCGCACCTCGTCGCGGCCGGCGAGCACGCGATAGTCGCCCACCGAGTCGGTGAGGAAGAACTTTGTCGCGCGGCCGCTCTCCGACACGTTCATGCGCAGGCGCTCCGACGGCTCGTCGAGATAGAGCGAGGCCATCATCTGCGCCACGCTGCCGATCGCGCTACCCGCGTCGGCGCGCCACGCCTGCGTGCCCTGCGCCAACACCATGCGCTCCGGCTCGTTCTTGTAGCCACGGCGCACCGTGAACTCCTCGGTGCCATTAAACGGCTCCATTGCCAGGAATTCGGCCTGACGGTTAGAACCCGTTGGTGCAAACCGCACCTCGCCTTTGGCAACCATTAGGTTATCCTCAAGACTTTGGATACGGTATATACTGATGTGGGAGCGGTCTTGTTTCACCAGATAGCCGTCGGGGCGCACCTCGATGTGCACGTCGCCCTGGACGTAGGTGCCAATGATGTCGGCGAGCGTGTAGTCATCCGTAGGCTCCGGTGCGGCTGCCTTCTGCTCTGCGACGGCCGGTTCCGCTTTCTTGGGTCGGCTCTCCTGCCACCAGTCCACGCCCCATTTCACGCAGCCGATGACGAAGATGACCAGATAAATCCAGCCGAGCCATTTGAGGATGGTCTTGATCATCGGCGGTCGCGGTTGAAGGTGTCAAAATCGGCGACGGCCTGCGAGGCCACCTCCCAGGCGCACTCATCGCGGCTGCCCGCAAGCTGGCGCAACCCGTTGTAGGCCTCGTCGAGAAGGGCCCGGGCGTCGCCCGGCTCGCTCCACGACACGCCGCACAGTGCCTCGCGCATCGCATACGCCGCATCAGCGTTTAGCCCATGCCCGATGCAATATCCACCCAGCGCCAGAAAGGCCTCGGCCTTGGCCTGCCCCTTAGGCATAGCCTGTATCTCTTTGTAACGCTCCTTGGCGTTTGCTTCTGCTTGTATTTCCTCGGGTGTCATAACTGTCTCATCACTTAACTGTTATTATTTGCGAGCGCTCTTGGTATTACAAGATTGTACTTGGCTATCCGCACCCCTCCTTTTTCAAGGCTGCGGGGACCGGAACCCAGATCGATACCATCAAGGTTGAGCCTTCGGAGCCAGGGATGTCCGGCCTTCTCGGCCATGTAGAGGAACAACCGCTTGACCTTGACCGACGAGCAGCCCCGAAGCAGCGCCTCCACCAACGACGGACGAAGCGTAGTCAGCATTTCCATAAGGTAGTAGACGTCCATCAGCCCGTACTGCTTAGGACTGAGCAACAGACACTCCATTATAGCCCTCTCAGGGGTGGATACCTTCAGCCGAGTCTCACCTGTTATAACTTCGGTTAGGCCTGCGTTGGGCAAAGCGGATGTGGTATAGGGCAAAAGAGTCATGTCCCAATCGGTTTCAGCGAGCCATTTCGGCAGTTTCGTGTCTCGTGCTGAGAAAAGGATAGCGGAAGGTTTGCCCATCGTCACGGAATGGGTGTAGCCATGCAGTTCAAGTGCTGTCGTCGCCCCTATATGGCAATCGAGCCCTTTTTGAAACTGACAAGCCGACAGCGCAGAATACAAAGTGGGAGCGCCATCGCTGAAACGATAAACGCCTTGTGACAGAGGCACAAGCCAGCCGGAGTTCACATAGTCTTGTATGCAATCTCGGGTTATACCCTCCTTTTGCAATGTTGCGGCCAACAATATGGAGCCAGGAGGGTATTTCTGTTTTAGCGAGTTTATTTTGGTTGCCATTTCGTCGGGATTTTCCCGACAAAGTTACCACAAAAATAAACAACGTGCAATTTTTCGAGGCTTTAATTGCGTTTTCAGGCTCTTGTCGGGGCTTGGTCGGATTTCTTTGGCGAAGGTCGGACATCGCACGTTCCGAAAAGGTTGAAGTGAATTTGGCAGGGGCCAAAACCTTGTCGGAAAGTGCCGGGAGATGTCCGCTGGTTGCCGTCGAAATTCCCGAGCAAGCCCGACAAAGAGGCTTGAAGATAGGGAGAAAAAACTTAAAACCAACTGATTATGGCCACTTACACCATTGACCGCTTCGGCTGCAACTCGCACCGCTACCTCGGCACGCGCCACGTCGAGGCCGACACCATTGACGAGGCACTTCGCCACACAGCCCGCTGGGCACGCTCGCTGCGCCCACGCACCCAGGCATTCCGCATCACCGTCCCCGGCCGCGCCGACACCGTGATGGTCTATGCCGACAACGACCACTCCTTCCCGCTCCAGCCCGTCGTGACGCTCTACCTCCACGACCGCAACGGCAAAATCCAGACTATCAACTACCAAGCATCCTGAACACTATGGAACAGACAACCCTTTACCTTGTCAGCACGCTCATCGAGTACGCCGACTCCACCAGCACCGGCCACGCGCTCTACCGCGACCGCGACGCCGCACTCCTCGCCCTCCGCCAGGAGGTGGCAGAGTGCCGCGAAAATTTCCACAACCTCGAGTCAATCATCGACCTGCCCACCGTCGTTGAGGAGCGCACCGACGACGGCCACGGCTTCGAGGTGGTGCTCGAAGAAGTGACGCCGCTATGAAAACCAACTACCTCCGCAGGCTCGTCGAGCGCGTCACGTGCGCTCGGCAGTGCCTCAACGACACCTTCACTTACTACGGCCACCGCGTCACCCTGCGGTCGTGCATGCGCGCCTTCGTGGTGGTGACGGTCCACACTGCCGACAGCGAGCAATCGCCCGCGCTCACCGAGTTCGACTTCGACTTCTACACCCACAAGCTCCACTTCGACCACTCGGCACACCTCGCCGTCACCACCGCCATCGTCGAGGCCTTCGACGAACGCTACGACCGCGTGCAAGTTCATTACCCCTTACCCAAGAAAGCAATATGAGAGTAAAACGAATGACCGTCGAGGAAGGCCGGCGAGAGCGCATCGACCGCTTTCCCAACTTCCACCGCTCCGGCTCGGTGCGCGGAATGAAGAAACTGTACTACGGCGCCGACGCCCTACTGGTGCGCTGTGGTCAGTACATCTACAACGTGACCGCTGAGCCATCCATCTATAACCACGCAACCATCTGACCACTATGGACAAAGACTACATCCTGAGCGTCGCCAACGAGATACGCTCGCAAATTGCCGCGCTGACCCCGGCCAACGTGTTCTGCTCCTGGGGCGTGCGCCCGCCCTTCCTCGCTACCGTGTTCCACGGCATGCCCGCACTGAAATTTCACGTCAGCGGCCGCCTGCACACCGGCTGGGTCATCGTCGCCCTCGACGAAGGCCTGGACTACTACGAACTGCACCTGCAGAACCACACAGGCACCCGCCTGGTCGCCGACCAGGTCTGCTTCGACCAACTCTCAGAACTCATCGACACCACCATCGAGCGCGGCACCGACCCCGCCGCTTACGAAGCCTTCTGCGAGGCCGAGCGCCAGAAACTCCTCCGAGGCGACCTCGGCTAACCTTCCCGCCCGAGGCGCAGGCACACCCTGCGCCTCGGCTCTACTCATGGCGGAGCACCAGTTTTAGCTTGGATATTCCATATTATTACTGTCCGCTAAACCATAACTCATTGCTCCCAACTTGTTGAGAATGGCA